>NZ_JBQSXL010000006.1:0-149082 GCF_052378165.1 Halomonas sp. AOP30-A1-24 | reverse complement strand
GTGCCTGTTTGGCGATTCGTGTTGAGTCGATGCATCCCACATAGCTTCGCTGGATATCTGTCTCTTCTGGCACGCAGAGGCTGACCAAATCGTCGCATAGTGAATCTGGCAGGATTGTTTGAAGGTGCAAGAGGGCAATGCTGTTTAGCATGAATTGCGGCTTTCGGAAGGGCTGCTAAAGTAGCCTCTTACAAAAACCGCCCTCTGGATGACGTCTTTCGGTACGTTTCACCTAGCTTATATATTTTAAATTACTTTAGTCTTTATTCGCCTGTGAGCGTTCTTAAAGCTTTGGTGAAGCTTACATGGTTAAGTGGCTTTATAGATGAACTGCTATCTTGCTTTTTATTATATGCGTGTACCCATGTTTTCATATCTAAAACACCCGAAGAAGCTCGAATTTTACTTTCAGCTCCTTTTAAATTTCCACGGAAAAATGCTATGTGGTTTATAACTTTTTTGATAGTCGCTTGATGGTTTTCTTCTGTTATCTCAAGCAGTAACGCACAGTACCCACCCTCATTTTCTCTACATTCAATTTCAAGAAGAAATACTCTACTTCCGCTGTAGTCAAAATGATAAACTAAAACGCTTCTATGTTTTGAAAGTGTTAACGTGGTCCATTTGTCCCTTCTGTGTTTTTTTTGATACTCGTCTATAACTCTTTTGGGTAATGGCCAAGTCAGAATGTTATCTCTAAACAGACCGCCTTCTTGTGGCTGATAGCAGAAAAGATTACTTATTATTTTTTTATTGCGAAGCAGATTCAACATTTTCTTTAACTGCAAAAACCTATAAGGCATGTTTGTTTGGCCGACCTGTTCCGCAGAAACCTCCTTTGTTTCTGTATTTCCATGCGTCGGTAATCCAGAAGTGCCATACTTGAAAAATTGATTTTCAATAGGCGTTACTTTTCCTGTAAGGTATTTATAACTAACCTCTTTTTCAATTTTTTTTAATTCTGGTTTGTTTTTCCAAGCAACCCCTAAAGAGCTGATTTCATCAAGCCCAGAATTCGCTGCAGGATCTTCTTTAGAAGAAATCGCTAAATCATCATTTGGGCTGCTGTTGTTCTGACTGCCATTTGGCCAAGGCTTATCTTTATCTGAATCTATAGTGTCTTTGCCTGTCTCGCCACTATTGTCGCGACCATGGTGGATTGTCAAGTTACTAAAAGGCCACGTTGCTGAGATTATCTCCAAGCAAAGATATTTGTTAGGTTCTGATTGTATTTGAACTGCACGTACAGAAAATTTAAAATTGTTAACTAGAAAAGGAATGCCTGCATATATATAAGACTCACCAGTAGCCCTTAAGGCATTAGCATAAATAGCATTAGCTGCTTGAATGCCATGTTCAGAAATAGTGAGATTCGCTGCATTATCAGCAAACTTATCCTTAATTCTCTTTCTTAAAATTACCAACCATTCGTCATCGGAAATTGTTCCAGTTTTTTGTATATTAACAATTCTTTCCCTAGTTGTTGCCCATGGCCCCGTTGTTAATGCTAGTGCGAACTCAGAAGAGGGTGCCATGAGGGCCCTAAAAACTTCGTGGCAAGGGATTATATAGGTACTTTGTGCTTGCTGAATTACAACGCAGTAGCTGTTAGAAAAGTCTTTTCCAAGATTGTATTCTGACTGCCCTATCCAACGGTATGGGAATTCATCTTTCCACCAACTTGGCCTTTCAGGCATGATATCGTTTGCTTTAACAATTCTAGAACTGTTATCTGTTAAATCTGCATTAATATTAATAGTTTGAGCATTAGCGCGACCAATTAGGCGCCCATTTTTGTATATGGTACCTAAAACAAGCTCTGGAACTATTCCCGTATGTGCGCGTACCAGGATCTCTTCACTCAGGCTGGCAGGCTTGCAGATTTCTTGTTTGTTTGGGTTCGAGCTTACTGGACAAAGCTTGACGCCAACAGAGGGGGTTGATGTTCGTCCCTCATGCGATTGGTACCCATCTACCCACCGTATCATCCAGTGGCGACCATCGTGAGGAAATTCTTCAAAATTAGTGATTAGATTTCGACTAGCCATGCAAATATTAGCACCTATTTTTTTCTTAAGTGCAGTATGCCAGTCGTGCAGTTTTTTGTTTAGTCGTTTTTATTAATGTAATTCACAGCCGCCGCCCACCAGCGCGGCGGCACTGGCACTGTGGTGCGGTTGCCGAAACGGGCGCTTTCCCCAGTCGGCATCCAGCGACAGCCCACACACCGAGCGCACGGCGGCGACCGCCAGGGCATCTTCTTCAGAAAGCGGGGGTAGAATGCCCGGCAAGCGGCTAGCCAGCATGGTTTTACCCGTGCCGGGCGGGCCTGCGAACAGTAAATTGTGGCCTCCCGCAGCGGCGATTTCCAGCGCGCGACGCGCCTGTTGCTGGCCGCGTACATCGGCTAAATCGGCCATTGGCGTGGTGGTTTTTACTGAGGCGGGCAGGCGGTGGGGCGAGATTTTCTCCTGCCCGAGTAGGTGAGCAACGACCTGCCAAAGCGTATCCGCTGGCAGTACCGGCAAGTCACCGGCCAGCGCGGCCTCATCGGCGCAGGCGCGAGGGATGATCAGAGCGTTCCCGGCCCGGCGCGCTGCCAGGGCAAAAGGAAGCATACCGGGTACGGCGCGTAGCTTGCCGTCCAGTGCCAGTTCGCCCGCACACTCCATACCTTCTAGCGCGTCTACTGGAATCTGGCCGGAGGCCGCAAGAATGCCGAGTGCGATGGGCAAATCGAACCGGCCGCCCTCCTTGGGAAGGTCCGCAGGCGCCAGGTTCAGCGTAATCCGCCGGGTGTTGGGGAAATCAAACCCGGCATTAACCAATGCGCTGCGCACCCGCTCGCGGCTCTCTTTTACCGCCGTTTCGGGTAACCCTACCAGCGTAAGCCCCGGCAAGCCGTTGGCAAGATGTACTTCTACATGGACGGCTGGCGCATCCAGGCCCACGCCCGCACGCGTGGCCACAATCGCTAAGGTCATTGTGCTTCCTCGCTAGTTGCCTAATTTTACTTGGCGCTAGCGGTTAACTTAACGCAACTAAGAAAACTTTGATAGCAGGCAGGGCTTTCAGCGTTACGATCCTGGCGAGAATATCGCGCGAAGGGCGTGCATTATTTCTAACGGGGGGATGGCTGGTGGCGTGAAAAGTCGTCCAGGCCGGCAGTCAACACGCGAGCAAAGCGCTGGGCCGAGGGCAGTGCGCCAAAGCTCCACACCGGTGGCAGGCGCAAAAGGTTGCCGCTTTGCACAATGGGTATCTGTTGCCACAGGCCGCTTTCTGCCAGCGCTTCTTCTACGCCGATGGGCAACGGGTCAATAATTACCAGCGTCGCCTCTGAATAGTGGGCAAGCACTTCGATACCCGTTAAGGTGAAACCCCAGGCGTTGGTGGGTTGGTCCCAGGCATTGTCCAGGCCAAGCTGCTCAAGCACCGCATTGTAAAGGCTGTTATCCCCGAAGATCCGCACATGGCGTGCATCCATAAACTGCACCATCAATAGCGGTGCGGTGTCAGGTTGCGCTTCACGTAGTGATGCCATTAGCGTCTGTGTGTCGGCAATTAATTGTTCTGCCTGGGGCTGTCGCTCGGTGAGCTCACCCAGTTGGCGCGTTAATGCCTGGATTTCCTGCCAGGTATCGGCACCGGGGGAGTAAAGCGGAATGGAGGTTACCGGTGCGATGCGCTCCAAACGAGGCGTGAGTGCAGCAAACATCGGCGAGATCAATATCTGCTCGGGAGCCAGCTGGGCCAACAATTCAAAATTGGGCTGGGTGCGCAGCCCAAGGTCGGTCACACCTTCTGGAAGTCGCGGCTCGCCGACCCAGTCGTAGTAGTCCTTCTGTTGGGCCACGCCGCTGATCGGCGCGTCGATAGCCACCAACGTCTCGGCAATGGTCCAATCCACCGTGGCAAACTGGGCATGGGCGCTGGTAAACGCTAGCAGGCTGGTGAGCAGAAGCGCGGCTCGGGCGAAAGAAAGCGTCACGGTACGGCGCATGAGGAAGAGCCATTTTGAAAGAAGAGCTGTATTTAAACGATAATCTTTCTTGCTTGCAACGCCGTGCAAGCTTGTCGTTAGCTAAACCCCGACGACGTGTGGTTAAACAGGGTGACGGGGCTCAGCGGCTCTCTTAAGTGTTTAGAAACGGTAGTGAACGCTTGCTGTAATCCCGCGCTCAGCGCCAAAGTAGCAGTAATCTAGTGAGTTGCATGACGCTACGTAGGATTTATCCAGTACGTTGTTGACGTTAAGGCGGGTTTCGACGCCGTTAACGCCCACATGGCTGAGGTCGTAGCCGATGGTGGCATCGACCAGCGTGTAGTCGGGTACGGTTTCGGTGTTTGCGCGGTCTGCGGCGATATCCGCGTAATGCCTCACACCAACACCTACATCCACGCCGTTTAGCCAGCCGCTGTTTGCTTCATAATGTCCCCATGCCTGTAGCTGGTGCCGGGGCGAGTAAATCGCGTTGTTGCCCTGGTTGCCGTCGTCACTTTTAGCGTAGGTAATATCGGTAAAGCTATAGCCTGCTTGAAGCGAGAGCGTTTCGGTCAGTTGGGTCTGGGCCTCCAATTCAAGTCCTTGGGATTCAATTTCGCCCACGGCGCGGTAAGGGTCAGAGGGCTGCTCTTTGGTGGCTACGTTTTCCTGACTGATATGGAAAATGGCCGCGCTGTACTGGTTGGCGCTACCGCTGGGTTGATACTTCACCCCGGTTTCCCACTGCTCGCCTTCCATGGGCGAGAGCAAATCGCCGCTTTCATCCACAAAGCTTGTGGGAGTAAACGCGGTGGAGTAACTCAAGTAAGGCGCTACGCCGTTATCGAATAGATACACCACGCCCGCACGGCCGCTAAGTTGAGTATCGTTTAGCGAGCTTGAATCGTCGGTATCCTTGTTCGTGTTATCAATGCTCACCCAGTCATAGCGTCCGCCCAGCGTGAAGCGCCAGTTGTTGAGTGCAATTTGGTCCTGTAGATAAACACCGGTCTGTTCAATGTTATGTTGTTCCCGAGTAGGAGCATAAAATGCGACGGGATCACTGCCATAAACGGGCTCAAAGGCGTTAATGGGCTGGAAGGCACCGGAAGGCCATGACACGTTGTTTTCGCGCTGCTGATAGTCCACGCCAAAGAGCAGTGTATGCGCCATAGCACCGTTATCAAATCGAGCTTCAAGCTGATTATCGATGGTCCATGCTTCAAGGGACTCGTCGCTGCCGGAGTAATAGCGGGTTAATTCGTTGGAAGCGGGCGATGTCCAGCCAAAGCCATATACCTGATTAAGTACTACGTCCGAATTCAGGTAACGCAGCATCTGACGGCCAGTGACCCGGTCATTAAAGCGGTGCTCAAGCGAGTAGCCGAACATACGCTGGGTGCGCTCGTAGGCGTCGTAATCTTCTTCGCCGTCAAAGAAATTATTGCTGATTTTACGCCCGTTGCGGGGTATTACGGCACCTTCATAAGGTACGCCGGAGTGATAACCGCCTTTCGGTTCATCCTGCAGGTAGGCTTCAACCGTCAGGCTGGTGTCGTCGGTCATGTCCCATGTCAGGCGTGGGGCAATGGCAAAGCGCTGCTCTTCGGCGGGCCCGAACTGGGTGTCCGCACCGCTGGCGATACCCGTTAAGCGAAATGCTATGCGCTGCTGCTCGTCAATCGGCCCGGTTAGGTCGAACGCGGCGCTACGCTGGTTATTGTTGCCCACTTGCAAGCGCAGCTCGCCGCCTTGCTCAAACTCAGGACGCTTGCTGTTCAGCGCTACCATGCCGCCCGGAGAGGCGCGGCCATAGAGCACGGAGGCAGGCCCGCGAACGACTTCGATGCTTTCCAAAAACCAAGGGTCGATACGCATCGAACTGTGGGAGTTAGCATCGCCCATCACTTTCAGGCCATCCAGAAACGTGTTGCTTAAGCTGCCATCGGAAAAACCGCGCAACACTAAATAGTCGAAGCGGTTTGAAGCGCCCACCTGATTGGAGTAAACGCCTGGCGTGTAGTCGGTTGCGCGCTGGACGGTCGTTACGCCACGCTCTTCCATCTGCTGCTGAGTAATGGTTGACACACTTTGCGGGGTCTCGATAAAGGGCGTTTCGACTTTGGTAGCCGCCTGCTGAGCAGTGACGGTGACCGTCGTTAACTGCTGGGCATCATCCGGTGATGGTTGGGCATAGGCAACAGTTACCGAGCCCCCTGCCAAGGCAATGGATAATGCAAGTTGACGATAGTAAAAGCGGTGTGGGCACATAAACATGACAATAAGTCTCTACTGTTTGTAATAATGAGAATTATTGCTTTTTAAGGGCCTGTTGAGCTATGCCATATGCTAAATCAGCTATGCGTAACGCCAGCGTTGGTGGCGCGCATCTTATGCTCTGGCCTTGCCGATTACTTCTGTGGGCGCGATACCGAAGAGGCGCTTAAAGGCTGTCGTAAAATTGGTGGCATGACGGTAGCCGCAAGTATGTGCTGTCTGTTGAACGCTATAGCCTTTTTCCAGATAGCTATAGGCTTGTTGAAGCCGACACTGGCGTAGATGATCAAAAATTGAGCAACCGTAAAGTGCGCTAAATTTCTGCCGCAAGCTGCTGGGGCTCATCGCTGCGCGACGAGCCAGGTCGCTTAGGCAGTAATCGGTCATTGGGTTATTACTTAGCTCTGTATGCAATTGAGCAAGCTGTTCACGTTCACGGGCCTTCATGCCTCGTGCCGATTGAGGCTCCCTGGCAGGCGGCGTGGGTAAGCCGTGCCCAAGAAGCTGTAGGGCAAGCCCTTGCCAAACTAATGAATGCCGCCAGTGATCCAGTGGCGTCTCGCAGGTCGCGCTTAGTTGAGCAAAAAGTGTGGAAGGTGGCGCCCAGGCATGCAGCTGTGGTGCTTGCGCGCTAGGCAACGCGTTAGGAATCGTGGCCAGTACCGCAATATTGAGAGTACGCAGCTGTGGCTGCGCCGGCTGTTCAACAATCAGCGGTGCCTGGGGGGTAAAGTGAACGCAGAACCCCTGCCCCGCGCCGATGGTTAGCCGCTTCTGGCCTTGGGTAATGTCAATCCAGCCCTCTATAACAACGCTTAGAAACCAGGGTATCGTCTGTGTGGAACGTGAGGCGTAGCGTTGGCGTACTTCAAGGTCGGAGAGGGTGAGATGCAGCGCAGAAGAAAGCGGCAAATCACTCACGCTGCCTTGGGCAATCGGGTCGTCAATTCCCTTACCGGCATACAGGTAATCAATACCGAACGTTTGGCCCAGTTGGCTAAGTGTCGATGGCGTTAACGACGTAAAGGTTGGCATCAATAGGGGCCCTGCGGCTTGGTAATCCAGTGATCAACCCAGCGAGAAAACGCCGCCCAAAAGAGCGACGCTTGAAAAGAGGAGCGGTTCGTGGGTTATCCAGAGAACGCGTAAATCATCGTGATCCTACCATCAGTAGATTAAAACGCAATGATAGGTGTTCTCATTTTGGTGGCGGCAGGCGTTACCAGCACTGTGCTTACGTATCGCTTTTCTTATCGTCGTTCAGTGTGCTGCTGGCAGCCGGTTTTGGGGCAGCGGGCGCATCCGTATCGGCGTTGGGCTGAGCGCTTTCAGTGGCCTTAGTGGCGACTGGTAGGTGCTTCTCAGGCTGACTCGCTTCCATCGTAGCTTCCAACTGCGCTACTTGCCTCTCCAGGGCTTCTACCCGCGAACGCGTGCGCTGTAGAACGTCCATCAGGATATCGAAGTCTTCCCGCGATACGAGCTCCAGCCGATCAAAGGCACCACGAACCACCTGTTGAACGCCTTTCTGAATATCTTCCGGCGCTTGTGACGCATTTTGTAAGCGGTCGCCAATCTGTTGTGCCAAACGGCTAATACGATCCTGGGGCGTCATGGTTCTCTCCTTAAATAATGATGCTTTAAAAGTGGGCACTATTTTAAGGATACGCAACCCGCCGCCAGTACGCATGTATTGCGTATGGCATTGGTGCATTTATTCGTTTATCTCGTTGCCCAGTCATGGTGCGCCAACCGTTCGCGTCGGTTCTTTTTTGGTGCAATCGGTTGCGCCCTACGCCTTTCGCGATCTTAGGGTGTGCGTAAAAGCGCCTTATGTTTTGTTAAGTCACTAAAAATTAATAAGAAATTAGCTAATGGCACGGTATGCGCATTAGTAGAGCATCGCCATTTTCAGCGGCAATGCCGCTAGCTATCTAGCAGGACTTATCCAGCAGGAGAGATATGGGATGAAACTCATCACCGCCATCATTAAGCCATTCAAACTTGACGATGTCCGCGAAGCACTGGCCGACAACGGCGTGCAGGGCATTACCGTGACAGAGGTAAAAGGTTTTGGGCGTCAGAAAGGGCATACCGAGCTCTACCGGGGTGCTGAGTACGTGGTCGATTTTCTGCCCAAGGTAAAAGTAGAAGTAGCGGTTGACGATGCGCGCCTGGAAAGCGTGATGGATGCCATTTGTAATGCCGCTAACAGTGGAAAAATCGGCGATGGCAAAGTATTCGTCACGCCGCTCGACGATGTTATCCGAATTCGTACCGGTGAACGCGGCGTTGATGCCGTTTAAACAGGGGCTTACCGGGCTACTTCGTAGTTCAACGGGGAACTAACAAATGAACGAACTGGCTGATCTGAGCTACGCGCTCGACACGTTTTACTTCTTGATGTGCGGTGTATTGGTCATGTGGATGGCCGCAGGCTTCTCCATGCTTGAAGCAGGCATGGTGCGCGCTAAAAACACCGCTGAAATTCTGACGAAAAACATCGCGCTGTTTGCGATTGCCTGCACCATGTATCTGCTGGTGGGGTATCACCTCATGTACTCCAGCGGCGAAGGCGGCTTCTTGCCAAGCCTGGGCTTTCTGCTGGGTACTGAGAACAGCGTCGATTCAGTGCTGGCGGGTGGCGAAGATGCGCCGTACTACTCCATGCGCGCTGATTACTTCTTCCAGGTTGTCTTTGTGGCTACTGCCATGTCGATTGTTTCCGGAGCGGTCGCTGAGCGCATGAAACTATGGGCCTTTTTGGCCTTCGCTGTGGTCATGACCGCCTTTATCTATCCGGTTTCTGGCTACTGGACCTGGGGTGGCGGATGGCTGAGCAGCGTGGGTTACTCGGATTATGCCGGTTCGGGTATTGTTCACATGGCAGGCGCTGCCGCTGCTCTGGCAGGCGTGCTGATTCTGGGGCCGCGTAAAGGCAAGTACGGTAAAGATGGCGCTATCCATGCCATTCCCGGTGCCAACATGCCGTTGGCAACGCTGGGGACGTTCATTTTGTGGATGGGTTGGTTCGGTTTCAACGGTGGCTCTGAGCTAAAAGTCTCGGATATCGAGTCGGCCAACAATGTCGCCCAGGTGTTTGCCAATACCAATGCGGCGGCCGCTGGTGGTGTGATTGCCGCGCTGGTCCTGGCCAAACTGTGGTTCCGTAAAGCGGACCTGACCATGGCGCTTAACGGCGCGCTGGCAGGCCTGGTGGCGATTACCGCTGACCCGCTCTCGCCAACGGCATTAGGTGCCACCATTATCGGTGCGGTGGGCGGTGCCATTGTGGTCGTAGCGATTGTATCGCTTGATAAGCTCAAGCTGGATGATCCGGTCGGTGCAATTTCCGTTCACGGCGTGGCGGGTATTTGGGGGGTATTGGCGGTGCCTATCACCAATGATGGCGCGTCCTTTAGTGCTCAAATGATGGGTATTGCCGGTATCTTCGGTTGGGTATTCCTGACAAGCCTGGTGGTCTGGTTGGTGCTGAAAGCCATCATGGGCATCCGGGTGAGCGAAGAAGAAGAGTATGAAGGCGTGGATATCGCGGAATGTGGTCTTGAAGCCTACCCTGAGTTTAGCGTTAAGAAATAAGCATAATACTAAGCAAGTGAGCTGGCGTGCTCCTTATGGCCTTCCTTTCGAGGAAGGCCTTTTTATTCTCCGCCTGTAGCGGTGTATGCTTAGCACCAGAGGTGGCTGGCTTTCGCCGCACCCAATAGACAAGACAATGGCCACCAAGCTAGAGGATGTCGCAATGAAATTGATCTCAGCCATTATCAAGCCGTTTAAGCTTGATGACGTACGCGAATCGCTCTCCGATATCGGCGTGCAGGGCATTACTGTCACAGAAGTAAAAGGGTTTGGTCGTCAAAAGGGCCACACGGAGCTTTATCGTGGAGCTGAGTACGTGGTGGATTTCCTGCCCAAAGTGAAGCTGGAAGTCGCTGTCGATGACGATATGGTTGAGCAGGTAATTGATGCGATTACCCAAGTCGCCAACACGGGTAAAATCGGCGATGGTAAAATCTTTGTGATGCCGCTTGAGCAGGTCATTCGTATTCGTACCGGCGAAACGGGTAAAGACGCGGTTTAAGCGGGTGAAGGGTGAGTCGTGAGGGATAAGTAGTAAGTCATGAATCAAAGCCCTGCGGAGTATCTCCGCAGGGCTTTTTATCAGCGAGTGACGTATGAGAGGGCAGTGATCAGGTTCGACTATTCACACCTCGCCAATCCATCACTTCTCAACAAACGCACGCTCAATCACGTAGTCACCAGGCTCACCCATGCGCGGTGAGATATTCAACCCCAGCTCATCCAGCAGCGCGCTGGTGTCATCCAGCATTGCGGGGCTGCCACAAATCATGGCGCGGTCCTGGCGCGGGTCGATCGGCGGAAGGCCGGTATCCTCGAAGATTTTACCGCTGCGGATATGGTCGGTTAAGCGACCCATGGTATGGAACTCTTCACGGGTTACCGTGGGGTAATAGACCAGCTTATTGGTGATATCTTCGCCCAGATACTCGTGGGCAGGCAGCTCTTTGGTAATAAAATCAGCGTAGGCCAGCTCAGACACTTCACGCACGCCGTGTACCAGCACGACTTTCTCATAGCGCTCATAGACTTCCGGGTCCTGAATCAGGCTCATAAACGGTGCAAGGCCCGTTCCGGTCGAGAGCATATACAGGTTGCGACCCGGCAGCAGGTCGTCGCACACCAGCGTACCGGTCGGCTTACGGCTGACCATGATTTGATCGCCTACTTTCAGATGCTGTAAGCGTGAGGTCAGCGGGCCATCGGGCACCTTGATGCTGAAAAACTCAAGGTGATCTTCATAGTTCGGGCTGGCGATGGAGTAAGCACGCATTAGCGGTTTGCCGTTCACTTCCAGACCGATCATGACAAACTGGCCGGTTTTAAAGCGCAGGCTGCGCTCACGTGTAGTGCGGAAGCTAAACAGGGTATCGTTCCAGTGGTGAACGCTGAGAACTTCTTCCAGAGCAAACTTACTCATACCAATGTCTCCCTATAGCGATGCTGGCAGGAAATCACAGCATCTATATTCTTTAAAAGAATAAAAAATCATGAAATATGTTGTCATCAATTCTAAGTAAAGGTGGTATATCTGTTAAGCGAATTATATTGATAACACTTATCTTTAAAATCGATATAGGCCCTGTATGCACTATACCCTCCGGCAATTGGAAGTCTTTGTCGCGGTCGCTCAGCACGAGAGCGTCTCGCAAGCGGCGCGTGCGCTGGCCATGTCTCAATCGGCCACCAGCACGGCGCTTGCCGAGCTTGAGCGCCAGTTCGACTGCCAACTGCTTGACCGCATGGGAAAGCGGTTAAAATTAAATGCGCTGGGCTTTCAACTGCTGCCCAAGGCGGTAGCACTGCTTGATCGCGGCGAGGAGATCGAAGAGCTTCTTCGTGGCCAGCAGGGCGTTGGGGCGCTGGACGTGGGGGCCACACTAACCATTGGCAACTACCTGGCAACGCTTCTGATCAGTGATTTTATGCAGCGTTACCCCGGCAGCCGGGTGCGCCTTTCGGTGCGTAATACGCGCCATATTATTGAGGGCGTGCGCCAGCACTCGCTGGATCTGGGCCTGATTGAAGGCCAGTGCGATGACGAAATGATCATCAGCCAGCCTTGGGTTGAGGATGAGCTGTGTGTTTTCTGCTCGCCGCGCCACCCACTGGCGGGAAAAGAGCACCTCGAACTTGAACAGCTGCTGCGCGAAGACTGGATCATGCGTGAAGAGGGGTCAGGCACCCGCATGACACTAGAGCACGCCGCACGCCACCGGCGCAGCCGGTTTAATACGTTGCTGGAGCTGGAGCATACGGAAGGGATTAAGCGGGCGGTAGAGTCGGGGCTTGGCATCGGTTGTGTCTCGCGGCTAGCGCTACGCGATGCCTTCCGGCGAGGAAGCCTGGTACCGCTTCCCACGCCGGAGCTGGATCTAAAGCGTCAGTTCACCTTTATCTGGCACCGCCATAAATACCTCACCACGGGCGTGCGTGAGTTCCTGCGCCTGTGTCGTGAAATGACCGCAGGCGCTAAACGCAGTGACGATATTGAGCTGCCGCCGGTGCCTTAAGTGCTCAATGCTCGGTCACCGCGTTGGGCGAGTGCAATGCCAGGGGCGCTGATGCGTGCTGCGATAATTTAAAGCTGCCAATGGTGGTGGCTAAATGATCGGCCTGCTCTTTTAACTGCTCGGCGGCGGTGGTGGACTCCTCCACCATAGCGGCGTTCTCTTGGGTCATGCGGTCCAGTTCGGCAACCGCGATGTTGACCTGGTTGATACCGTCGCTTTGCTCGCTGGTGGCCGCTCGTATCTCTTCCAGTACGTCCGAGACGCGCGTGATGTGGGCCACAATATCCTTCATGGTGGTCCCCGCATTACGAACAAGCGTAGTGCCGTTATTGACTTTGCTTTGTGAATCTTCAATCAGTTTTTGAATATCGTTGGCCGCTTCGCTGCTGCGCCTGGCAAGCTTGCGTACTTCCTCGGCGACCACTGCAAAACCTCGTCCATGTTCGCCTGCTCGGGCGGCCTCCACAGAGGCATTCAGCGCCAGCAGGTTGGTCTGGAAGGAAATGCTGTTCATCAACGTAACGATATCACCGATTTTATCGGACGCTTGGGTAATATCTTCCATGGTGGTGACTACATTCGCGACCACTTGGCCGCCTTCATTAGCGACTTCAGAGGCGGTTTGCGAGAGCTTGTTGGCTTCTTGAGCCGAGGCAGCGGTGTGCTGTACGGTACTGGTGATCTCTTCAATAGACGCCGACGTTTGCTGCAGGCTGGCCGCGGTGTTGTCGGTGCGGCGGGATAGGTCCTGACCACCCATGGCGATTTCATTCGCTGCATGATGCACCGATACGCTGCTGGTGCGTACATCGATCAACACAGCCTCCATTTTGCCGACAAAACGGTTGAAGGCACCACTTATCTGGGCGACTTCATCACGCCCATGTTCTGGCAGTCGGCGGGTCAGGTCTCCTTCGCCGCTGGCAATATCGTCCAGTGCATCCCGTGCCCGCTCAAGGCCAGAAAAGGTGCGTTTGAGCCACAGGCTTAGCAGCAGCGTCGTCACGGCGATGATGACCAGCAGGGTGATCAGCGAAGAGCTTAGAATGGCGCGCAGGCCAGAGGTCGCTTCATACTCATCAAGCGCGACACCTAGCTCCCAATCGGTACCGGCGATTGATGTTGCAGACAAGCGTTTGGTCTGGCTGCTAACGTCAATAGGCTCCCAGATGCCCCGGGTAGCGCTCAGCCGTTGAAGGGTACTAGGCGTTAAGGCATTGCTGATTTGGCTTAGCGGTTCAAGCGTTAGCGCTGCATCAGGGTGCGCAATCACCGTCTCGCCACCGCTACTTAGAAAAGCGAAGCTTGAGGGGGTGGGTTGAATAGCGTTGACCTGGCTAACCAGATTATCAATCACCACATCACCGCCGATGACACCGTAAAGACGGCCGTCGCGTTTGACCGGTGTTGCGAACGTAACGACCAATTGATTGCTGTTGGCATCCACGTAGGGTAGCGAAACGATAGTGTCATCCTGGGTCACCGCCGTCTGGTACCAGTCGCGCTCGCGTGGGTCGTAATCATCACCGGGTATCCAACCATCGGACGAGAGAAGGCTGCCATCAGGCTGGCCAAAAAACGCCGCCAGAAACCCGCCAGATTCCGCTAGCTGCACCAGCGGCGCGCGCGGGTCGTTATCCATCACCGGCGTGCGCGCTGCCTCCAGCATGGCTACACGGGCGGTCACCCACTCCTCAATGGCCAGCGCGTTACCCTGTGCGATGGATTCGAGCTGTTGGGCGACCTGCTCATCGTTATGAGCTTGTAGGGTCGAATAGTTGACAAAAGCGTTGATGGTTAAGGCCAGAGTGATCACAACCAACGTAATCACCAGAATGCGCAAGCGCAGGGACGACAGCATGAGTAGAGCCTCATTAATAAGGAAGACAAGGGAGAAGGCTTCGTGCATCCATCCAATACGGCGGCGATATAGCAACCTATCGCCGCCTTTGATGGGTTAGTCGGACGAAGAGGGTGGAGACGGCAACTGATGGCGAGAAGAAGTGTTGCTGGCTTCAAGCGTAAAGCCACCGACGAGTGCCGAGAGCCGTTCAGACTGCTCCTTGAGCTGCTCGGCAGCCGTGGTGGACTCTTCTACCAGCGCCGCGTTTTGCTGGGTCATCTGGTCCAGGTCGGTCACCGCGATGCTGACCTGGCTGATACCGTCGCTCTGTTCGCTTGCTGCGGTGCTTATCTCGGCCAGCATTTGGGTGACGCGTGTGACGCTTTCCGCCAACTCATGCATGGCCGTTTCAGCGCCCTTGACCAGCTGGGTGCCGCTTTCCACCTTGCCCGTTGAGGCATGAATGCGCTGGCGGATATCAGCGGCAGCGTCGCTACTGCGAGACGCCAGTTTGCGAACTTCATCGGCCACCACCGCAAACCCACGGCCATGTTCCCCTGCACGTGCTGCTTCTACCGATGCGTTCAAGGCCAGCAGGTTGGTCTGGAAGGCGATGCCGTCAATCACGGTCACAATTTCCTGAATTTCAGCCGACGTCGTGCGAATGTCATCCATGGTGACCACCACCTGCTCAAACGCCGAGTTGGTCCGCGAGGCCAGTTGTGAGGCCGTTTGAGAAAGCCCACTGGCTTCCTGGGACGCACTGGAAGTATGGCCGACGGTGCTGCTGATCTGCTCCATGGCCGAGGACGTTTGTTGCAAGCTGGCCGCGGCCTGGTCGGTGCGCCGTGAAAGGTCCTGGCCGCCCTGGGTAATCTCACTGGCCGCATGGTGAACGGATTCACTGCTGGCGCGTACATCCACCAGTACATCGTGAATCTTGACCGCAAAGGCGTTGAACTGAATGGCAAGTTCGGCGCTTTCATTGCGCCCACGCACTGGTAGGCGTTGGGTTAAGTCGCCATCGCCCGAGGCGATGTCACGCATGCGCTCGGCGAGGTTTCGCAGCGGGCGAGAAATACTGCTGCCCAACACCCAACTGGCCAGCAAGCCCAGAAGCGCGATGACAAGGCCCATCAACACCATGCCCCACATGGAGGCTCGGCTTTGATCGCCAAGCTGGTCTTGCAGGCCATGAAGGCCCGCCATAACGGCACTTTCAGGTAGTCGAACCATCAACACCCACGGTTGGCCACTTTCGTCGATAGTGAAAGGCCAGTAAAGTTCGGTCATACCCTTCTCGGTACTCATATTGCGCACACTTTCACCCTGCTGGGCTTGAGCAATACTGGCCTGAAGCTGAGGGTCGAGAACATCTTCTACTCGCTTGCCCAGTAAGTCGGGTGCACTGGTATGAGCAGCAAGCGCGCCTCGCGCGGCGACTAACGCCATTTCACCCGCACCGTCGTAAAGCGTTTCGTTGGCCTCTTCAAGTAGCCCCTGGATGAATTCAACTGAAAGGTCGACGCCCGCACTGCCGCGAAACTCACCATCTACAATAATGGGGGCGTTAAACGAGGTAACCAGCAACATGTCGCCGTTGTAATCGTACAAATGCGGGTCGACAATGCAGCTACGCAGGGTCTCTTTCGTACACAGGTAGTACTCACCGCGCCGAATGCCGTCTGCACCAAGCTCATGGTTCTCCATATCGCTACCCAGCGCTAATACTTCGATGCTGCCGCTATCCGTGCGATACCACCACGGCGTAAAGCGGCCATCCGGACCGTAACCCTGGTCCTCTCGCCCTGTATAAAAAGCATCGTTACCGAAAGCATTGGGTTCCCAGCCAATGAAGGCATCTAGAAGAGAGGGATTGTTGACGACCGTTTGACGCACCAGCATGGAGAGCTCTTGACGGCTCATGGTCATCAATGGGCGACCATTCTCGCCTGGCAGGCCCAGCATGGCGTTGGTATGCGCCAAACTAGTGGCCAGTGTCAGGGCATGCTGAAGCTGGCCCTTGATCTCTTCGGCTTGCGCGGAGGCGATAGCGGAGAGGCGTGCATCGATATTGCGCTCGAGCAGTTCCCTAGTCTGGCTTTCCACGAGTGCTTCGGAGCGTGTATTCGCCATCAGGGAGTAGATCACTAATGCGGCTACGACCAGCAGAATACAGCCGCTGACCAGCGTGGCAATTAACGTGCGAATGGATTTAAAGTTCATTTTTTATGTTTCTCAATGGTTAGTATCGTATTGATAAATCAGGTGAAAAATAGTCGCTGCTCGCGCCGGGACGTTTCATCTGATTTTCAACTGCGCCTTTGAACGACGATTTTCAGGGGGGGGCGTTTTCAAAGATGGTTTTCAAGAGCGCGGCGGTACTCATCATTTTTTCTGCCGAAGGTGTTGGCTGCTTTGCTTTAAATGGAGGGCTCGTCTGTTGGCTGGTGCTTGTCATGATCATCGTTGCGGCATAAGCGCTTGATAGTAAGAAACAGCAGCGCAAAAGCCACCTTAACTCGCCGCTATCATTATAGCCATGCGGTATGACACGTTGATGATCCTGTTATTTAATTTATCGGCGTGCGCGCTCTCTTCTTTAAGCGGGGACGCTTGAAATATGGCCGTTATACGCTGGGAGTCGCTGAGGGATGTTTGAAGGTCGGCTGTGGATCTGTTGAGTATCTTTCGGAAGTACGTGAGACAGGGAGTGTCGGCCCATAGCCGATTGGTGAACCAGGTTCTACCGGCCTGCCAAGATGGCCTTGGCCGGTAGCGCGTAGGGAAATAAACGCCCTATAAACGGGCGTTATCCATCATTTTATATCAATAGCCACTCGGCGTAGTGGGTCGAGAAAGCAGCAGATGATCGCCACGGGCGGCAGGATCGTTCTCCAGGGTGAAGCTCCCAACAATAGTGAAGAGCCGTTCAGACTGATCCTTGAGCTGTTCGGCAGCCGTGGTGGACTCTTCTACCAGCGCCGCGTTTTGCTGGGTCATCTGGTCCAGGTCGGTCACCGCGATGCTGACCTGACTGATACCATCGCTCTGTTCGCTTGCTGCGGTGCTTATCTCGGCCAGCATTTGGGTGACGCGTGTGACGCTTTCCGCCAGCTCATGCATGGCCGTTTCAGCACCCTTGACCAGTTGGGTGCCACTTTCCACCTTGCCCGTTGAGGCATGAATGCGCTGGCGGATATCGGCGGCGGCGTCGCTACTGCGAGACGCCAGTTTGCGAACTTCATCAGCCACCACCGCAAACCCACGGCCATGTTCTCCCGCACGTGCTGCTTCTACCGATGCGTTCAAGGCCAGCAGGTTGGTCTGGAAGGCGATGCCGTCAATCACGGTCACAATTTCCTGAATTTCAGCCGACGTCGTGCGAATGTCATCCATGGTGACCACCACCTGCTCAAACGCCGAGTTGGTCCGCGAGGCCAGTTGTGAGGCCGTTTGAGAAAGCCCACTGGCTTCCTGGGACGCACTGGAGGTATGTCCGACGGTGCTGCTGATCTG
This sequence comes from Halomonas sp. AOP30-A1-24, assembly GCF_052378165.1. Taxonomy (NCBI): domain Bacteria; kingdom Pseudomonadati; phylum Pseudomonadota; class Gammaproteobacteria; order Oceanospirillales; family Halomonadaceae; genus Halomonas; species Halomonas sp. AOP30-A1-24. The sequence goes on along the minus strand of NZ_JBQSXL010000006.1, from coordinate 131,345 downwards.
CTCCATGGCCGAGGACGTTTGTTGCAAGCTGGCCGCGGCCTGGTCGGTGCGCCGTGAAAGGTCCTGGCCGCCCTGGGTAATCTCACTGGCGGCATGGTGAACGGATTCACTGCTGGCGCGTACATCCACCAGTACATCGTGGATCTTGACCGCAAAGGCGTTGAACTGAATGGCAAGTTCGGCGCTTTCATTGCGTCCACGCACTGGTAGGCGTTGGGTTAAGTCGCCATCGCCTGAGGCAATGTCACGCATACGCTCGGCGAGGGTTCGCAGCGGGCGAGAAATACTGCTGCCCAACACCCAACTGACCAGCAAGCCCAGAAGCGCGATGACAAGGCCCATGCCCAGCATGCTCAACATGGAGGCCGTGCGTTGCTCTTGCATCTGCTCCTGCATGTTGTTTAAGCCAGCAAACACGGCTTGCTCGGGTAAGCGAAGCATCAATACCCAGGGCGCTTCAGTACCGCCGATGGTAAAGGGCCAATAGAGTTCGATCATCCCCTGCGCCTGGTCAACGTTACGGACCACGTCGCCCTGTTGAGCACGGCGAATATGCGTCTGTAGGGAGGGATTAAAGGCTTCGTTTGCAGATTTCCCAACCAGGGAGGCATCGCTGGTGTAGGCCGTGACGCCTCCCTGCGAGGCGATAAGCGCTATTTCGCCCGCGCCGCTGTATAGCGTTTGGTTGGCCTCGTTAAGTATCGACTGAATAAAGTCGACCGTATAATCAACGCCTGCAACGCCACGAAACTCTCCATCAACGATGATAGGGGCATTGAACGAGGTGACCAACGTGAGCTTGCCGTCGTAATCGAACTGCGCCGGGTCAACGATACAGGGGGCAAGCGTTTCACGCGGGCATAGATAGTACTCGCCGCTGCGCACGCCGCTTGCCTGAATAGCCTCACTCTCCATAGTCTCTCCTAGAGGAAGCGCGGCTAAATCACCGTTCTCGGTGCGATACCACCAGGGTTGGAAACGGCCATCGTCACCGTAGCCAAGACCCTCGCGCCCGGCAAACCGCGCATCCAGACCAAAGGCGTTTGGTTCCCAGCCGATATAGGCATCCAGTATTTCGGGGTTGGTGATCACCGTTTGGCGTACCAGCAGCGAAATTTCGCGGCGGCTGAGGTTCAGTGCCGGTCGGCCGTTGTTATCCCGCTGTCCCAGCATGGCATTGGTGGCGGCCAGGTTTTCGGCAATCTTGAGGGTTTTTTCAAACTGGCCCTGGATAAGCTCAGCCTGCGCTGAGGCAACCGCCGTTAAGCGTGCTTCGATATTGCGCTCAAGCAGCTCTTTGGTCTGGTCTTCTACCACCGCCTGAGAGCGCTCATTGGCAACCAGTGAGTAGGCGGCCAATGCCGCCACCACCAGCAAGATACAGCCGCCTACCAGGAGGGTAATTAACGTACGGACTGACTTGAAATTCATGGTTTTTATTGCCCTCAGCACTTGGTTATGTCGTGACTAGCCATGCCGTGATTAGCGATGGCGTGACGCGAGGGTGGGAGAGGGCGGTATAAGCCGGCCATGTTGGGATGCTGAACCGTTTGATAGGGTGAAACCGCCAACGACATCGGAAAGGCGCAGTGACTGCTCTTTTAGATGCTCGGCGGCGGTAGTGGACTCTTCCACCATCGCGGCGTTTTGTTGGGTCATGCGGTCAAGCTCAGCCACCGCGATATTAACCTGATGGATGCCGTCGCTCTGCTCGCGCGTGGCGGCACCAATCTCACCCAGCACATCGGTGACACGGGTAATACTCTCCACAATGTCACGCATGGTGGCACCGGCGCTTTGAACAAGTTCGGTGCCGTTGGTGACCGTCTGGTGTGAGGTATCGATCAGCGTTTTGATGTCGTTGGAAGCATCGCTGCTGCGCTGTGCAAGCTTACGAACCTCATCCGCCACGACCGCAAAGCCCCGGCCATGCTCACCGGCACGGGCTGCTTCAACGGAGGCATTCAGGGCAAGCAAGTTGGTCTGGAAAGCAATGCCATCCATCAGTGACACAATATCACTGATTTTATGCGACGCTGCCGAGATGTCGCCCATGGTGGCCACTACCTGATCAACTACTTGACCGCCTTTGTTGGCCACTTCAGAGGCATTCATCGAAAGCTGGTTGGCCTGTTGTGCAGCCTCTGCCGTGTGTTCAATGGTGCTGGTAATCTCTTCAATAGATGCCGAGCTTTGTTGCAGGCTGGATGCGGCATTATCGGTGCGGCGAGACAGGTCCTGCCCGCCCATGGAAATTTCATTGGCGGCGGTCTGTACCGACTGACTACTATCGCGAATGGTCAGCATCACCTCATCCATTCTGGCGACGAATCGATTGAAAGAGTGGGCGATTTGGGTGACTTCATCGTTGCCTTCTTCAGGCAGGCGTTGGGTCAGGTCCCCCTCACCAGAGGCGATATTGTCCATGGCGTTACGCACACCCAACAGGCGGCGCAGCAGCAGCGACAGCAGTAGGCCAAAGGCGAGCGCCGTTATAATCGCGACCACCACCAGGATAATAAGGGAAGAGGTAGCAATGGCGCGTAATCCTGCGGTGGCTTCGTACTCGTCCAACGCGACAATAAGGCGCCAGCCGTTTTCACCGCCAATCACGTGGCCTAGCAATAGCTTGTTGTCGCCTTGCAGGGCAAGAGGCAGAGGCGTGGTAGCGCCCATTAATTGATTGATGGAGCCTGCCGTAAGCTGTTCGTTAATGGCTGACACAGGCGTCAGTATCAAGTCAGCATCGGGGTGGGCGACCAGAGTGCCATCGTGGGTGGTGAGAAAGCCAAAGCTTGAAAGGGTCGGTGAAATGCCTGTCACTGTCTCGACGATGTTGCTGATAGGAATATCAGCACCTACCACGGCAGTCAGTTCACCATTCAGGTAGAACGGGCGAGCGAACGTGACCACCAGCTCGCGAGTTTGAGCGTCAATATAGGGCGCGGTAATAATCGCTTCTTGTGTGCTTACTGCCGCTTTGTACCAAGGGCGTTCTCGTGCGTCGTAGCCGCTTGGGGGCTGAAAGTCGTTATCATAGGTAATCTCTCCCGCCCCAGGGTAGCCAATATAGGTGGAAATAAACCCACCTGAAGTAAGGAGCTGACGAAGTGCCGGGCCGGGGGCGTTACTGGTGGCTGCTGTTTCCATGCTTTCCAGCATATCCAGTCGAGCGTTAAACCACTCGTTCAAGGCTTTGGCATTGCCGCTGACCACCGCTTTAAGGTTACGTGCTATCTGTTCATCGTTGTGATGTTTTACCGTTGCTTAGTTGACCACGCCATTGATTATCAAGCCAAGGGTGATCGCTGCAAGAGCGGCCAGAAGAATACGTACACGAAGGGAGGAAAACATGATCGCTCTCTTTGTCGATAAGCAACCGTATGCGCTGCTGCATACGGAGTAAGGGTGATTAGCTTATCGGCGAAAGCGACCACTACTTTAGTAGAAACCCCATCATTGCCAGAAATTATTTACCGCATGTCGCTAACGGCTTCCTGGATGTCGTTAAGTGATGCTTTGCTAAGATCTTTCGAGAGCGTATGGAGTACCAGTTTCTGGGTTGGCGCATCAAGCTTTTCGCGCAGCAGGCCCAGGAATTTGGGCGGTGCGACGATAATCAGTTTTTCCATACTGTTATTGACGCGGGCATTATAAAGGCATTGAGCCACCTCTTTGGCAAACAGCTCGTTCTCATGTTTTAACGCTGTCCCCCCTTCGGCAGACGAACGTGAACTCGATGACATGGACTCATGTACATCCGCGCCTGCACTGTCTGTAATCAGATCCCCCTCATGCAGGCGCCCTTCGGCATGAACCAGGCTCTCTTTCTCCTTCAGATGAAGAAAGTCACGAGTGAAAATGCGTGCTCGAGCGGCATCCGCTACCACGATATAGGTTGTCATCAGTCAACGTCCTCCATGCCGTTAGGGATATATTAACCATGGCAAGCGTTTGGCATTCGGTCAAACTAGAGCACTTTACGTCGTAAGAGACTGGTTATTGCTTCACCAATCAGCACTAGCACAATAATTGCGATCAGAATGGTCGCCACGGTAGGCCAGGCAAAGGTATCAATGGCACCCTGCAGAATGACGCCGATCCCGCCTGCGCCCACCAGTCCCAGCACGGTAGATTCGCGAATGTTGATATCCCAGCGCAGGATCACGATGGCGAAAAACGCTGGCATCACCTGGGGCACGATGGCATAGACAATTACCTTGGCCTTGGAGGCGCCGGTGGCTTCCATGGCTTCGACCGGTCGCTTATCGATTTCTTCGATTGCTTCGCCCATCAACTTGCCGATAAACCCGATAGAGCGAAACACAATGGCGAGAATGCCTGCCAGCACGCCGGGGCCGAAGATCGCCACGAACAAGAGCGCCCAGATGATGGTGTTCACCGAGCGGCTGGAAACCAGAATGAACCGCCCCAGCCACAGGCAGGCCCGGTTGGGCGTAGTATTCTGTGCGGCGATATAGGCCACCGGCAATGCCAGAAAAATGGTCAGGAAGGTGGCAAGCGTGGCTATGTGTACCGTTTCGATCAGGGCATTTACGATATTGCCAAGCCCGGCAGCGCTGGGGGGCCACATGCGCGCGCCCAGCCCGGAAATCTGGTTGGGCGCATCCCACACCCAGGGCCAGAAGATATCGATATCGCGAACCGCCCATACCACCACCATCAGAGTGATGAGCAGCACGGCAAAGCGAATAAGACGTTCCTTGCGATCAAAACGTTGCCAAACGTGGTCGGCGAGTTTCTGTGCATGATCTACCATATTTTTTTCCTCACCCAGCCGCTGATACCTTCACTGAGTAAAATGACCGCGATGATGACCAGCAGGATCGCAAAGGCGAAGTCATAGTCATAGCGCCCGAAGGCGTTCATCAGCGTGCCGCCAATGCCGCCGGCACCCACGATACCCACCACGGCAGACGCCCGCAGGTTGCTGTCCAGCTGGTACATGGAAAGCCCTACCTGGCGCGGTAGAATCTGCGGGAATACGGCGTAGAAGAGCGTGGCCAGATACCCGGCGCCAGCGGCGCGCATGGCCTCTACTTGGCCCCAGTCTATCTCCTCGATCTCCTCGGCCAGAAGCTTGCCGACAAAGCCGATGGAGTAGAGCGTGAGCGTCAAGATGCCCGCCAGTGGGCCAAACCCCACGGCGGCAACGAACAGAATCGCCACGATCACCGGGTGAAAGCTACGCGAGATAATGATGACTGCACGGCCAATCAGGTAGATCGGCATGGGCGCAATATTACGCGCCGCCATCACGGCAAAAGGGATCGACAGGAAGACGCCCAGTAGCGTGGCCAAAATGGCGATCTGAAAACTCTCCTTGAAGCCGGTCAGGAGAAGTTCGTAGCGCTCGAGGTTGGGTGGAAAGCCGCCGCTGAAGATACGTGCGGCGCGGGGCAATCCTTCAGAGATGCGCGCCCAGTTGAACGGTAGCGAACCAAATGCCCACACCAGATACACTGCCACGACGATGATCAGCCCGTAGCGAAGTAGAGGATTGGCAATGAACGGCGGTTTCTTCCAGGTGCGCGGCGTGCTGGATGAAGCCTCAGGCGGGGTCATGGGCGCGCTCCTCTGATGGGGCGTCGCTTATCGCATCGTCCGGTGCTTCGATGCCGCCGTAAATGGCGTCCAGCGCGTCTTTATTGAAATCACTTGGCACGCCATCAAAAATCATCTTGCCGTGGCGCAAACCCACAATGCGCTCTGTGTAGGTTTTGGCCTGGGCCACGTTGTGGATATTGATCAGCACCGGCAGTGAAAGCTCGCTTGCCAAGCTCTGCAGTAGCATCATGATCTGCTCGGAGGTGCGCGGGTCAAGCGAGGCGGTGGGTTCGTCGGCCAGCAACACGTCGGGCTCCTGCATCAGCGCCCGTACCACGCCTACCCGCTGGCGCTCGCCACCGGAAAGCTCATCGGCGCGCTTGTTGGCGTAGTGGGCAATGCCCACACGCTCCATCAGCATAAATGCGCGCTCAATATCCGCCTGCGGGTAGCGGCGGGTAATTGCCTGATAGAGATTCACGTAGCCCAGCCGCCCAGCCAGCACGTTCTCCATTACCGTCAGGCGGTCCAGCAGGTTGAAGCCCTGAAACACCATGCCGATCTTGCGGCGCGCACGGCGCAGGTCAGCGCCCCTGAGATGCACAAGCTCGGTACCGTTGAGAGTAATGGAGCCGGAGGTCGGCTCCACTAGGCGATTGATACATCGCAGCATGGTACTTTTACCGGCGCCGGAGGCGCCCACAATCGATACCACGCTATTGCCCTCAACCTTCAGGTCGAGACCTTCCAGCACGGCTTTGTCGCGGCCATACCGTTTGACCAGATTCTTGATTTCCAGCATGTTTTCGCTTCCATCGGTAGCTAACAAACCGCGCCACGCGGGCGCGGTACGTTTTACTCTTCCAGATTGTCAGGCGTATAGCTCACGCCATTGGCAGCCTGGATGGTGCGAATTACCTGCCAGTTATCCTTGTAATTGATGGGAATGAACTTCTCGACACCCTCAAACTCTTCGCCAAGCTCTGTGCCTTTAAAATCGAAGCTGAAGAAGGCCTCTTCGATCTTCTCGACCAGGTCCGGGTGCAGATTGTAGGCGTAGTTATAGGAGGTGGTGGGGAAGCGGTCGGATTCAAAAATCATGCGGACGTCGTCGGTGTCGTAAAGCCCGCGCGCGGCCATTCGATCAACCACTTCCGAGGCCACTGGGGCGGCGTCGTAATCGCGCGCCACGACGCCCAACATGGATTGGTCGTGGCTGCCAGAGTAGACCACTTCGTAATCTTCGTCAGGTGTTATACCCAGTTCAGGCAGTAGTGCCCGAGGCGCCAGATTGCCTGAATTAGAAGTGGGTGATGTATGGGCAACCCGTTTACCTTTCAGGTCTTCCAGTTCATGGATGTCGGAGTCTGCGTGGGTGAAAAGCTGTAGGGTATAGCCAAACTGGCCGCTATCTGAGCCCATTAATGCAAAGGGAACTGCCCCTGCCAGGTTGACTGCAAAGGGCGTGGGACCGGTAGAAAAGCCCGCGATATGCAGTCGCCCGCTGCGCATTGCCTCCACTTGGGCCGCGTTGGACTGAACGGCGAAGAAGCGCACATCGCGGCCGGTCACCTCTGACAGGTGGTCGATAAAGGGCTGCCATATATCGGAATAGATGGCTGGATCTTCCACCGGGGTATAGGCAAAGATAAGCGTGTCGGGATTTAGCCATTGCGCCTCATCGGCGGGACGGTCCGCGACCATATCGGAGTTTTCGTCACAGTAAAGCGCATCAAGGTCGCCGCGTTCGCATTCGGCGTAGGCATGACTGGAAAGCAGTGCCAAGAGCGTAGTTGTGGTCAGTAGGGCAAGCGGACGCTTGCAAAACGTCATGGAAGTCATAAGGGGCCTCATTCATGAATTATTTTTGTGTTCTTGCAGTTGCTCAGCAGGCTAATGATGTTCTTTTATATACTTTGTGCCATGATCAAAAGGCGTCAAGTGTTTCGAAAATGTACATTTAGCCATCAAAATATTTATTTTTCGAAAATCGACACTCTCAATCTAGGGTTTGTTACAAAGTTATGTCAAACACTTTTCTTGCCGCCTCCTACCATTGGCGTAATCGTTACCTGTTGATGCGTCATGGTCATAGCCAGGCAAACCAGCAAGCGTTGATTATCAGTAGTCCCGGGCGGGGTGTTGAAGCGTTTGGACTCTCCACTATCGGCGAGCAGCAACTGGCGAGCGCCGTGCATGCATGGGCCTGGCCGGTGCCAACGCAGGTGGTGCATTCTGATTTTTTGCGCACCACCCAAACGGCTGCCCGCGTGGCCGAGGCCTTTAAGCTTACGATGACGGCCGACAGGCGCCTTAGAGAGCGTTCCTTCGGTGAGTTGGAGGGCGGCTCGGACGAGCGTTATCCGGATGTGTGGGCGCTGGATGCCCAGAATGCCGACCACACTTCACACCAAGTGGAGGCTGTGAGCGCGGTGGCTGCGCGCATGATGGCGGTGATAGAGGAGCGGGAGCAGCAGTGCGAGGGAGAAACCATCCTGGTCGTTAGTCACGGCGACCCGCTACAGATACTGCTGACCGCCTTGCAAGACAGGCCACTCACCCAACACCGTGAGCAGCCTGCTCTGTTACCGGCCAGCATTACCCAAGTGGGCGCGCCTTAGATCGCGCCTCCCCGTATGCCTTAGTGCCCCAGGATCTGGCTCAGGAACAGCTGGGTGCGCTCGGACTGCGGGTTATTGAAGAGCGGCTCCGGCGCATTTTCTTCGATGATCTGCCCCTGATCCATGAAAATCACTCGGTCGGCGACGGTTTTGGCAAAGCCCATCTCGTGGGTCACGCAGAGCATGGTCATGCCCTCTTCGGCAAGCTCGACCATGACGTCCAGCACCTCTTTGATCATCTCCGGGTCGAGTGCCGAGGTAGGCTCATCAAATAGCATCACATCCGGGTGCATGCACAGCGAGCGGGCAATCGCCACGCGCTGTTGCTGGCCGCCGGAGAGTTGGCCGGGGTACTTTTGAGCCTGCTCGGCGATGCGTACGCGCTCCAGGTAGCGCATGGCCTGCTCTTCGGCCTCCCTGCGCGGCTTCTTTTGAACCCACATGGGCGCGATGCAGCAGTTCTCCAGCACTGTCAGGTGGGGGAACAGGTTGAAGTGCTGAAACACCATACCCACGCTGCGGCGTATCTGCTCAATACGTTTTACGTCTTGGGTCAGCGGCACCCCGCCGACTACGATATCGCCCTGCTGGTGCTCTTCCAAGTGATTAATGCAGCGAATCAGCGTTGATTTACCCGAACCGGACGGGCCACAGATAACGATCCGCTCGCCGCGTTTTACTTCGAAATCTATATCGCGCAGTACGTGAAAGTCGCCATACCACTTGTTAACGCCGCGCATTTCGACCATTAGGTCAGACGTGCTTTTAGACATGCTGTTGCCAGAGAGGTTGGTGGCTGCTTGTGTCATGATTAAATCCTGCTCAAATTCTTGAAAAAGCGGCGTTAGCGCTTGTGGCCGGTGTTCAACTTGCGTTCCAGATACTGGCTATAGCGCGACATGCTGAAACAGAAAATCCAGAACACAAACGCGGCAAACACGTAGCCTTCCAGCGAAAAGCCCAGCCAGTTGGAGTCGGAAAGCGCCGCCTGCACGATCCCCAGCAGGTCAAACAGCCCAATGATCATGACCAGCGTGGTGTCTTTAAATAGCGAGATAAACGTATTCACGATGCCTGGAATCATCATCTTCAGCGCCTGGGGCAAAACGATCAGGCCCATGCGCTTCCAGTAGGTCATGCCCAGTGCCGCGGCGGCCTCCTCTTGGCCCTTGGGGATCGCCTGAAGACCGCCACGAATGACCTCGGCCATGTAGGCACTTTGAAACAGCGTTAGGCCAATCAGCGCCCGTACCAGGCGGTCAACGCTAATACCAGAGGGCAGAAACAGCGGCAGCATCACCGAGGCCATGAACAGCACGGTAATCAACGGCACACCGCGCCAGAACTCGATGAAGATGACGCAGAAGCTCTTCACGATGGGCATGTTAGAGCGCCGCCCCAGAGCCAGCACGATGCCAATCGGCAGCGCGCCGATCATGCCTACAGATGCCAGCAGCAGGGTCAGCATCAAACCGCCCCAGCGATGGGTAGGTACGCGTGGCAGGTCAAAGTAGCCGCCGTGAAGCAGTACGTAGGCCGCGATGGGAAAGCCCACCAAGGCAAACACGGCCACCCAGCGCTTGAACGGCAGGCGCGGAATGGCAAGCCAGGCGATCAGGGTAAAAAAGCCGCCAAACACAATATTGGCGCGCCAGATTTCCTCTCGCGGATAAAGTCCGTAGATAAACTGCGTAAAGCGCGCATTAACGAACACCCAGCAGGCGCCCTCTCGCGAGCAGTCATCCCGGGTGGTGCCTACCCAGTCGGCGTTGATGAACGCCCACTGAATGGTCGGCACCAAAAGCAGATATAGAACGTACAGCCCCACCAGCGTAAACAGCGTATTGAGCGGGCTGCTGAACAGGTTGGTGCGCAGCCAAGCCACGGGCCCTATGGTGTTGCTGGGGGCAGGCCGCTGATCAATCATTGTTTGGTTATGAATCATAAAGCTATCCTCACCGGCGCCTAGCGCTCAACCAACGCTACGCGGGCGTTGAACCAGTTCATGAACATGGAAACCAGCAGGCTGATCGTCAGATACACCGCCATGGTCATGGCGATCACCTCAATGGCCTGCCCCGTTTGATTCAGCGTGGTGCCCGCAAACACGGATACCAGGTCGGGGTAGCCGATGGCCGTGGCAAGCGAGGAGTTCTTGATCAGGTTCAAGTACTGGCTGGTGAGTGGCGGGATAATGACCCGCAGTGCCTGCGGAATGACCACTAGGCGCAACACCAGGTTACGCGGCAGGCTCAGCGCTTGGGCGGCTTCGGTTTGGCCGTGGGAAATGGCCTGGATGCCCGAGCGGACAATTTCAGCAATGAACGCAGCGGTATAGATGGAAAGCGCCAGCCACAGCGCCAGAAATTCCGGAATCACGGTAAAGCCACCGCGGAAGTTAAAGCCGCGCAGTTCCGGAACATCCCAAGTGATCGGTACGCCGGTGGCGACCGTAATCAGCAGTGGCAGACCCAGAATCAGTACCAGCGATATCCACCCGGCAGGGATCCGTTTACCGGTTGCCTCTTGGCGGCGCTTGTTCCACACACACAGTGCAATACTGGCGATAATCGCGACGATAAAGGTCGCTGGGATCATCCCAAAGCCTGACTCAAAAAGCGGCTCAGGCAGATACAGACCGCGCACGTTAAGAAAAACAACCTCGCCAAACGAGAGGCTGTCCCTTGCACTGGGTAGCGTGCGCAGCACGGCGAAGTACCAGAAAAAAATCTGTAGCAGTAACGGGATATTGCGGAAAGTTTCGATATAGGCGGTGGCCAGGCGTGCCAGTAGCCAGTTGGGCGACAGGCGAGCAATGCCGACAATAAAGCCAATCAGCGTCGCGGCCACCACACCCAAGGCGCCGACCAATAGCGTATTGAGCAAGCCCACCAAAAAGGTGCGGCCGTAGGTATCCTGAGAGGAGTAGTCGATCAGGCTTTGTACGATACCAAAGCCTGCGGTGTTATTTAAAAAGCCAAAACCGGTGGTGATACCCCGGGCGGATAGGTTGTCCTGAGTATTGCCGACGATATACAGCAAAAATACGACAACGGCTGCCGTTAAAAGCAGCTGAAAAACAAGTGCGCGTTTGGCACGGTCTCGCCAAAACGGTGGCTTGTGGCCAGCGGGGCGAGTGTTGGGTCTTACGGACATGGGTGGCGTCTCCGCTACACGGAAGGTCAATCAAATGGCCCGTCGGCACTCATCTGCTAAGCGCGACGGGCCGGGTCAAGCGAGATGCTTAGCGAATCGGCGGAGCGTACTGGAAACCACCCTGGTTCCATAGCGCGTTGGCACCGCGTTCAATCTCAAGCGGTGAGTCCATGCCAACGTTGCGCTCAAAGCTTTCGGCATAGTTACCGACCTGGCTAATAATGTTGTAAGCCCAGTCAGCGTCAAGCCCCATGCCTTCACCGTAGTTACCGTCCTGGCCAAGCAGGCGGGCGATGTCGGGGTTTTCGGAGCTGGTCATTTCCTCTACGTTTTCACTGGTCACGCCGTACTCTTCAGCATTGAGCATGGCAAACAGTGACCATTTCACGATGTTGAACCAGGTGTCATCGCCCTGGCGAACTACCGGGCCCAGCGGCTCCTTGGAAATGATATCGGGCAGAATGACGGCGCCATCCGGATCATCTAACTGAATGCGCAGCGCCGCCAACTGAGAAGTATCCGAGGTTAGAACGTCACAGCGGCCAGCCTGGAAGCCGCCCACGGTCTGCTCTGAGGTATCAAACACGATAGGATCAAATTCCATATCGTTGGCGCGGAAGTAATCGGCCACGTTAAGTTCGGTGGTGGTGCCCGTTTGGATACAGATCGCCGCACCGTCCAGCTCATCAGCACCGCCGATGCCCAGGTCACGGCTAACCATAAAGCCGATACCGTCATAGAAGTTGACGCCTGCGAAGTTCAGACCCAGCGTGGTATCGCGGGTGGTGGTCCAGGTCGTGTTACGAGAAAGCAAATCGACTTCGCCAGACTGCAGCGCAGTGAAACGCTCAACGGCATTGAGAGAGATGTAATTGACGGCATCTGCATCACCCAGCACGGCAGCGGCGACCGCACGGCAAACATCGACATCCAGCCCTTGCCAGTTGCCATCACCATCGGGTGCCGAAAAGCCTGGCAAACCGTCGCTGACGCCACACTGCACGGCTCCACGTTCAATGGTTTCTTCAAGTGTTGCTGCGTTAGCGTTAGTGGCGCCTGTCAGTGTGATGGCGCCTGCAGAGGCCAGTAATACCCAGTGTTTCTTGTTCAACATGGTAATTCCCTTCCTCAATTAATATTGTTATGCATGCGAAGGCATGACATATAAAGCTAGCAAGGAAGATGCCAATGTGGGTACAACGCCAAATTCAGCGCTTTTCAACGCAAAATGATTCTGCTTCTACGAAAGTTTAGGTGCAAAAAAATAGAAACGGTTGCCGCATGCGCTGTTTTGGTGCGACAACCGATGGTTGATGGCAGAGTGCTGACCGGTAAGCCCTAGCGAATGGGCGGGGCGTACTGAATGCCGCCATCGCGCCACAGAGCATTTAAACCACGGGTAATATTGAAGTTAGAGTCCACGCCCACGTTGCGATCATACATTTCGGCGTAGTTGCCCACCTGTTTGACGATTTGGTAAGCCCAGTCGTCATTAAGTCCCATGCCTTCACCAAAACTGCCGTCCTGGCCCAGCAGGCGGGCAATATCTGGATTATCGGAATCCGCGTGTTCATCAATATTGGTGCTTGAGACACCCAGTTCTTCAGCGTTGAGCATGGCAAACAGCGACCATTTTACGATATTGAACCACTGGTCATCGCCCTGGCGTACGGCGGGGCCAAGCGGTTCCTTGGAAATAATCTCGGGCAGCACTACCGCCATGTCGGGGTTGGCAAGCTGCATGCGTTGGGCATACAACTGAGAAGCATCGGAGCTTAAGACGTCGCAGCGCCCGGCTTCAAAACCGGCAATCGACTGTTCGGGAGAATCAAACACCACTGCGTCATAGTGCATGTCGTTAACACGGAAATAGTCTGAAAGGTTCAGCTCGCTGGTCGTGCCTGACTGCGTGCACACCGCCGCGCCGTCCAGGTCTTCGGCACTTTGCACGCCCAGGTCGCTTGCGACCATGAATGCTTGGCCATCGTAATAGCTCACCCCGGTAAAGTGCATACCTTGGGTGGTATCGCGGCTAGAGCTCCAGGTCGTCGTGCGGGAGAGCAGATCCACTTCGCCGGATTGCAGGGCGGTAAAACGCTCCACCGAATCGAGCGGTACGAAATCAACCTTGCTGGCATCGCCTAATGCCGCCGCGGCAATCGCGCGGCAGACATCGGTATCCAGGCCGCGATACGTATCGTTATCGTCCAGTGAGGAGAAGCCGGGCTGGGCGGCGTTCACCCCGCAGCGTACGCTATCGCGGGATTGAACGGTTTCTAATGTGGTGCCCAAGGCAACCGTCGGGACCAGGGCGCACGCGCCAATGCTTATCCATTTAAGGGTTTTCATTGTTGGTTCCTTAACGTGGTGACACAAAAAAGGCCGAGCAGTGCCCGGCCTCATCGCTTGCTGGCGTGCTATTCAAATAAACGTCAGCTGAACGCTTTACGCATGAACGGTGGCAACGCCAGGGCGCCCCGGTGGGCATCCACTGTGTAGTACTGTAGCGGCATTTCGTGACTAGCGGCAGCCTCTTCGCGGAAGGTTTCCACGTTGGTGCCTTTACCGGCAAGCGTCACGCTCCACCAGCCGGAAGGATAAACCGGCTGGGGGAAGGGCAACGTGGCGACACTGGCAAAGCCCGCTTCGCGCATGTCATGGCGCAGCTCACGAATAATCGAGCCACTGTGATAAAGCGGTGATTCGCTCTGCTGCACCATCACGCCATCGGCTTTCAGAATGCGGTGGCAGCGCTTAAGGAAGTCAGTCTTGAACAACCCTTCGGCGGGGCCGACCGGGTCGGTAGAGTCGATAATCAGCACGTCGATGCTTTCATCGGCAGCGTCATCTACCCACTTCACACCGTCGGCGAACAGCAGCTCGGCGCGTGGGTCGTCGTTGGCTTCCACCAGTGCCGGGAAGAAACGCTCGGAGGCCTTGGTGACTTCTTCATCGATATCGATCTGGGTGACTTTTTCAACGCCCGGGTGACGCAGCACTTCTTTCAGTGTGCCGCAGTCGCCGCCGCCGATAATCACCACGCGCTTGGGCGCCGGATGAGTAAACAGTGCCGGGTGGGCGATCATTTCGTGATACAGGAAGTTGTCGCGGTCGGTGAGCATCACGCAGCCGTCCAGCACCATCAGGTTGCCGTAGGTCTCGGTAGCGTATACTTCCAAGTGCTGGTACTCACTCTGCACATCCAACAGCTTTTCAGAGATCTTCAGCGAGAAGGCGCTGCCGTGGCTATCAAACACTTCGGTAAACCACTGGTCGTCGCGTAATTCGCTCATCAATTGGCTCCTGAGGAAGGGGTGTCGGAGTGGGTAGGAGTGCCTTGGTGATACTGCGGGCTTAACTCGTGCAGCGCTTCCATAAAGGCGGTGACGTTATCCGGGTTGGTAAACTGGCTGATGCCGTGGCCCAGGTTGAAAACATGCCCCGGACCGTGGCCGTAGCTTTCCAGCACGCGGGCGACTTCGGCACGAATCGCCGACGGGCGTGCAAACAGCACGTTGGGGTCGAGGTTGCCCTGAAGCGCAACCTTGTGGCCCACACGGGCGCGGGCGCTGGAGAGCTCGGTCGACCAGTCGATACCCAGTGCATCAGCACCAGCGCAGGCGATGTCTTCAAGCCACTGGCCGCCGTTTTTGGTGAATAGAATTACCGGTACGCGGCGTCCGTCGTGCTCGCGGATCAGCCCGGAAACAATTTGCTCCATATAGCGTAGCGAGAACTCCAGGTACGCGGGGGTGGAAAGCGCTCCGCCCCAGGTATCGAAGATCTGCACCGCCTGGGCGCCTGCGCGGATCTGCGCGTTCAGGTAATCGGTCACCGACTGCGCCAAGGTATCCAGCAGTTGATGCATGGTGTCTGGCGTATCGTAAAGCATGGTTTTCAGATGACGGAAGTCTTTGCTGGAACCGCCCTCCACCATGTAGGTTGCCAGCGTCCAGGGGCTTCCCGAGAAGCCGATCAGCGGCATACGCCCGTTCAGCTCGCGGCGAATGGTCGATACCGCACGCATGACGTAGTCCAGGTCGCGCTCGGCGTTGGGCACGCTTAGCGCCGCTACTTCTTCCGGGGTGCGCACGGTCTTGCGAAACTTGGGGCCTTCACCGGTTTCAAAATAGAGCCCCAGACCCATGGCATCGGGGATCGTCAAAATATCTGAAAACAGAATCGCCGCATCCAGCGGGTAACGCTCCAGCGGCTGAAGTGTTACTTCGCAGGCCAGGTCCTGGTTGCGACACAGGTCCATAAAACTGCCCGCATCGGCGCGGCGCTCACGATACTCAGGCAGATAGCGGCCTGCCTGACGCATCATCCATACCGGCGTGCGGTCAACGGGCTGGCGCGCTAGGGCGCGGAGAAAACGATCATTTTGCAACGGTGTGGAAGTCATAAACACGTGCCCTTGGGAAATTTACCTGTAGTGTATTTTAAAGGGTATACAAACCAGTGCTGATACTTTACTTGAAACATGATTGAAAAGGCGCTTGGCTCGGGTCTCTAAACCTTAAGGCAGAGGTGAGAGTGTACTTGAGAACGCCCAACTAAGCGGCATGCCGACGTGTAAAACGTGCCCAAACCTATCCGCTACGCAGAGGCCGGCGTGGCACGAAGCTACGGCTCTTCCTTCGCGGAAAAGGGATAAACCTCGGTCGTTGTCTTGCTCTCGTTCGCGCTAACGGTTGGGCGGCGGTCACGAGCACGCAGGTCACGATAAACAGCGGTGCGCATCAGCAGCATGGCCACCACCGGTGCAGTGAGCATCACAAAGGCAGTGATCAATAGCTCATGAATCACTAGCCGTGACTGTAGCGCCGAGAAGTAGATCATGGAGGCAATCAGAATAGAGCCGGTGCCTAGTGTGATCGTAATGGCGGGGCCGTGAATGCGCTGGAAGAAGTGCGGCAGTCTAACAAGGCCCAATGCACCGATCAGTACAATCGCGCTTCCAAGTAGCAATAGCAGGGTAATGGGCAGGCTGGCCCATAGCGGTAGTGACTCCAGCTGTGGGTTCATTCAATTACCTCGCCACGCATAAGAAATTTGGTAAGCGCGATGGTTGATACAAAGCCCGTCAGGGCAATCAGCATCGCGGCCTCAAAATAGATCACGCTGCCAAACCGGATGCCCAGCGCCAGGGCAAACAGCATGGCACACATCCATAGTGTATCGAGTGCCAGTACACGGTCTTGCGCGGTTGGCCCTCGCAGTAAGCGCACCGTACACAGCAGCATGGCTAACAAGACGCTAAGTAGCGTGATATTAATTGCCAGAGAGAGCAGCGTAGTCATACAGAACGCCTTTTATTCATGTTCAAAGATCTCGATTAATGGCTGTTCGTAGCGCGTTTTAATCGTGTCGATCCACCACTGTTCATCGTGAAGGTCAAACACATGCAGCGCCAAATCATTAGAGTCTGGCAGCTGTTCTACCCACACGGTGCCGGGAGTTGAATTGATCAGGCACGAAAGCAACGCCAGGCCGTACGGGTCTTTAAGATCCAGTGGCACTCGGACGAACTGTGATTTTACACCCTTGGCATTGAACAAGATGATGCGGCTGACGTTAAAGCAGGAGCGTATGATTTCGATCATCGACATAAACAGCAGGCGTGCCAACACCAGCGGTTTACGCAGTGGTGCTGGGGCGAGTGGGCGCAGTGGTCTGGCGAGCAGCGGTGCGGCAATGGCCAGGACACTGCCCAGCAACACCTGTGCAGGCGCAGTGCTTTGATTCAGCAGTAGCCACATGATTAACAAGGCGCCCGATAAGGCAGGAGAGGGAAGCCAGCGCAGCGTCATTGGTCCGACTCCCCGAACGTACCGCCCACCGCAGCGGTTGATCCTAGACGGTTCAAATAGACCTCAGACTGGTTGAGCGCTTCTGTACTGCGCTCCAGATACGCCATCGTCGGGCCTGCTTGAACGGTGAGCAGCAGGCAGGCCAGTAGCAGGGTGATGACAGGCATGACTTCGGAGCGCTGCAGATGAGGCGCGACCGGGTTCTGGACAGCCCAGAAGGTCCGTACCCCAAAACGCATTAACGAAATAATGCCTGCCAACCCGGAAAGTACGACCAGCGCAATAACGACCCAAGTGACGATTCCCCGCTCAATCAGCAGGTCGGTAGGATTCAACAGCCTATGAAAAAGACTGAATTTGGCGATAAACCCTGACAGCGGCGGCAGCCCGGTAATAATCAGGGCGCAGCAGGCGAAGGCCAGCCCCAAAAAGGCCAGCGCGCCAGGGATCGCCTTGCCGACGGGCTCCTCCGGCTTATCCTCCACCGCGAAAGCCTCCATGGTTAATGCCAGCATCGCGGCTCCCGGTGTGCGGATACGCTCAATTAACTCTATCAGCAGCAAAAACGCGGCAACTGCCAGTGTCGAGCTGATCAAGTAAAACAGCGCCACGTTGATAAGCGCCGGTTGGCCATAACCAACGGCGGCCAGCAGCGTGCCTGATGAGATGACCGCCGCATAGCCTGCCATGCGGCCAGGTTCCTGGCTTGCAAGAATACCGATGGTGCCGAAAGCAAGCGTGACAAGGCCTCCCCAGAGCAGCAGGTCAAAGCCGAAACCGGCGGCAGGGCCTTCCGAGAACAGCAGTAACCACAACCGAATCAGCACGTACACGCCAACTTTGGTCATCAGTACCATCATGGCAGCCACCGGCGGCGAGGCCGCCGAGTACGTCGTGGGCAGCCAGAACCCCAGTGGCCACATGGCGCTTTTGGTGAGAAAGGCTAACGCCAGAATAACCACGCCAATTTTTAACAACATGAGGTCTTCCGGCGATAGCATGCTCAAGCGCATCGCCAGGTCGGTCATGTTTAGCGTGCCGGTCGTCGCGTAAATCAGGGCCACGCCAATCAGGAAGAAAAACGACGCTAACAAATTCACCACAATGTACTGCATGCCTGCTCTTATACGCATGCTGTTATAGCCATGCAGTATCAAGCCATACGAGGCCGCCAACATGACCTCGAAGAACACAAACAGATTGAACAGGTCATTGGTAAGAAAGGCCCCGTTAATGCCCATTAACAAAAACTGGAATAACGAGTGAAAGTGCACACCAATGCGGCTCCAGCGGATCATGGCAAAGATCAGAGAAGCGCTCGCCAATATTGACGCAAGCAGCAGCATCACCGCCGTTAGCCGGTCAACCAACAAGACAATGCCAAAGGGGGCTGTCCAGTTAGCAGAGAGGTAGAGGCCAATGCCATCGGGCCAGTATTCGTGGTCCGCCAGCAAAAGCAGTGCGACAGAGGTCGCCAGCATCGCCAGCGTGCTGGCCAGGTTAATAAAAAACTTTTTTTGGTGATGACGTTCATTCACCAGGATCAGCCCTGCCCCGAATATCAAGGGCAGTAAAACAGGTGCCAACATTAAATGGTGCAGCCAAGGAAGACTCATCAATGGGGCTCCTTGCCATCAACGTGGTCGGTGCCGGTAAGGCCGCGAGCACCAATCATCACCACCAGATAAAGGGCTGTGGTGGCAAAGCCGATCACGATAGCCGTTAAGACCAGCGCCTGGGGCATCGGGTCGGCATACAAAGCGGGGTCAATAGTGCCCTCGGCAAGCGTTAAGGGGGGCTGATTGATGGAGAGACGCCCCATGATGAAGATAAATAGATTAACGGCATACGAAATAAGCAATAAGCCCGTAATGACCTGAAAGGTGCGTGGACGCAGCAGCAGCCACACCCCGGAGCCAAACATGATGCCCATTGCCATGGCCATAACAGCTTCCATTAGCGGGTCTCCTGTTGAGGGTTGAGGGGCGCTGGCGCCGTGGTAGCGGGTAAGCGGTGGCTGCGTACAGATTGGTGTGCCAGCGCCACAAGCATCAGTATCGAGGAGCCAACGACCACGCCAAAGACACCTAAATCAAACAGGAATGCACTCGGCAGGTGCACCTCGCCAAGCACAGGAAGCGTGAAGTGTGCGGTGTGGGTGGTCAGGAAAGGATAGCCCAGCAGCCACGCGCCCAGGCCCGTTGCGCAGGCCGTCAGTAGGCCAAATGCAATCCAGCGGTGAGGGCGTAGGCGTAGATGCGTTTCAACCCACTGCGTACCGGCCAGCATGTATTGAACAATAATCGCAACCGCAAAGATCAAACCGGCAACGAAACCGCCGCCGGGCAGGTTATGGCCCCGAATAAAGAAGTAGGCCGCGATGACGCCCATCACGGGCAGCAGCAAGCGTAAATAGACGCTGGGGATTTTGAGATAGCCTGTTGCCACTTGCTGGACAGGTGTTTGCCCGGCTGCAGGATCAACGCTGTTGGTCTGCTGAGCGGGAATGGGCAGGCTTTCAGGCGCGGGGCGAAAGCGCCGCAGCAGTGCGTAAACGGTCAAGGCGACAATGGCCAACACCGCAATTTCGCCCAGCGTATCGAAATTGCGGAAGTCGACCAGCAGCACATTGACCACGTTACTTCCCCCGCCTTCACTTAAGGCATGGGTAAGGAAAAAGTCAGAAATACCGCCTTCTGAAGGTGTGCGTAGCAGTGCCGTATAGCTGATCAAGGCCATTGCCAACCCCGCACACACCGCAATAACGATATCGCGTGAGCGGCGAAATAGTGCGCGTTTGGTGGTAGTAATGTTCAATTCCTGCGGTGCGATACGCGGGGGAAGCCAACGTAGTCCCAGCAGGATCAGCACCGTGGTAATGGTTTCCACCATTAGTTGGGTAAGCGCCAGGTCGGGCGCCGATAGCCACAAAAACGACAGGCTGGTAATAATGCCCACACCGCCCACCAGGCTAAGCGCTGCCAAGCGATGGTATTTTGCCTGCCAGGCCGCCGCGACAGCGCAAATTGCCCCCATCAGCCATAGCCCGGCAAAGAGCCAGGAAAATCCCCCATTGGCAGGCAGAGCAAGCAGCGAGATGGGGCGTATCAGCAAAATGGGCGCCGCCAGAAGCATCACCACCATAAGCAAGAGCTGAGGCTGCAAGCGCCGTGTGCTGAGTATTTTTTCCAGCAAAGAGGCGATGGATGAGATCCGCAGCATGGTATTTTCGTAGGCTTGCTTGCCGTTAAAGCGCCCCAGCAACGGCACATGGGTGGCTTGAATTAGCCCATAGCGGACACGTAGCCAAATATAGAACCCCACACCGCCGATTAACGCGACGAAACTCATTGCCAAAGGCAGGTTGAAACCGTGCCAAACGGCGAGGCTGTAGTAGGGCGTTGCCTCGCCTAATACAGAGGTAACGGCGGCGTTCAGGAAGGGGCCGATACTCAGGCCTGGAATAATGCCCACCACTAGGCAGCAAAGCACTAAAAACTCGACAGGAAAGCGCATCCAGCGTGGTGGCTCATGCGGTTGGCGAGGCAAGTCATCAGGCAGCTTGCCGAAGAAGACGTAGGTAAAACGAAGCGAATACGTAACGCCAAAGACCCCCATCAACACCGCCGCAATGGACATCCCCCAGTTTTGCGCGGAGCCAACGCTTAGCGCTTCGGCAAAGAACATCTCCTTGGAAATAAACCCGTTAAGAAACGGGACGCCGGCCATCGCCGCACTGGCGACGATTGCCAGCGTGGACGTGTAGGGTAGCGCTTTATAAAGGCCGCGCAGGTGGCGCATATCTCGGGTGCCCGTCTCATGGTCAATAATGCCTGCGGCCATGAAAAGCGAGGCTTTAAACGTGGCATGGTTAACGGTATGGAAAATCGCGGCTACCAGTGCCAAGGGGGTGCCAATGCCCAGCAGTACGGTAATCAACCCCAGATGGCTGATGGTTGAGTAGGCCAGCAGGCCTTTCAAATCGTGTTGGAAAATAGCGGTGAAGGCACCAATCAACATGGTGCATACGCCAGCCCCCATGATGATCCAGCTCCACTCAGGCGTTCCTGACAGCGATGGCCAAAGCCGCATGAGTAAAAAAAGGCCCGCCTTGACCATGGTGGCGGAGTGCAAAAACGCCGATACCGGTGTTGGCGCTGCCATGGCATGCGGCAACCAGAAGTGAAAAGGGAACTGCGCGCTTTTGGTCAGCGCCCCTAACGCGACCAATAGCAGCATGGGCCGATAAAGCGCGTGATTACGGATGAGGTCACCCGAGGCCAACACAACATCAAGCGAGTAGCTGCCTACCATATGGCCAAGCATCAAGACACCGACCAGCAGACAAAGCCCCCCGGTTGCTGTCACGGTGAACGCCATGCGTGCGCCGCGGCGGGCGTCGGCGCGATGATGCCAATAGCCAATCAACAAAAACGAGGTGATGCTGGTTAACTCCCAGAACAGCACCAGCTGTATGAGGTTGCCCGATAGCACCACCCCCAGCATTGAACCCATAAACGCGAGCAGAAACGAAAAAAAGCGAGGTACGGGATCAGCAGGCGACATGTAGTAGCGGGCATAGATAATCACCAGCAAACCGATACCCTGGATCAGCATGGCAAATAACCAGGCCAGGCCATCCATACGCAATACGACGTTTAGGCCGACACTGGGTAGCCAGCCAAATTCACTCCGTACAACCTCCCCGGCGCCTACCTGGGTATAGAGAAAACCGGTAATCAGCAGCCCTAAAAGCGTTACGCCACCCGCCAGCCACGCTTCCCGATTACGGGCATTGGCGGGCATTAATGCGGCCATTATGCTGGCGATAAAAGGCGCTGTGATAAGTATAAGTAGCAGCATAATGTTCCGTCAGATGGTGAAAATTCTGGTGTCTCAGCGGTTATCACGCTGCGGGTAAACGGCTTGTCTGTGGAGTAGTACTATCTTAATCCACGCGCGGTAAATGTATATGCCTGAACAGGGTGAACCACGCTTGCTCTTCTCTGCTTTAATTTTAGCGAGTAACAGCCGTGAGGCATGGCTCGCTTCCTGATAAACTACCCGCCCACTTTGCTCATACTGTTGTGGTTAACTGGTTTGGTTAATCTGCGAGGTAACCTGTGACCATTCGCTTCATTGCTGCTTCCCAACTGCCCACTCCCTGGGCCACGTTTACCATGCACGGTTTCGAAGACAACGCGACCGGTAAGGATCATATCGCCCTGACGCTGGGTGACCTCACGGGGGACGCGCCGGTACTGGGGCGCGTGCATTCCGAGTGCCTGACCGGCGATGCGCTATTCTCCATGCGTTGCGACTGTGGCTATCAACTGCAGGAAGCGCTTAAGCGTATTGCCGAAGAGGGCCGCGGCGTACTGCTTTACCTGCGCCAGGAAGGCCGCGGCATCGGGCTGCTCAACAAGATTCGCGCCTATCACCTGCAAGACCAAGGGGCGGATACGGTAGAAGCCAACGAACAGCTCGGGTTTGGCGCCGATATGCGCCGCTATGACCTGTGCGTACCGATGCTCAACCACTTGGGCGTCACCGCGCTTAAGCTGATGACCAATAATCCGCGTAAAGTCGATGCGCTGACCCGGGATGGCGTCAATGTGGTCGAACGGCTGCCCATCACCACTGGTTTAAATCCACACAATGAACAGTACCTTGCCACCAAGGCAGGCAAGCTTGGCCATATGATGGCGCTGGGTGATTTTACCCAGGCAAGCGATGTCGATATTGAGCGAAAGGGCTGAAATAACGCTTTAATGCGGCTAAAACCCCGAAAAATTGCTTTTTCTTAAACTTTTTTGCCTAGCGTCTGAGCTATGTTGATACAAACCGATATTGGTACAGATCGGTGTTGATACATAGCAGGATGCTAATTATCTGCAAAAGAGTAAGGAGGAGCAATCATGAAAGCACTTTGCTGGCACGGCAAAAACGACGTGCGCTATGACACAGTTCCTGATCCCGAAATAGAACACCCCCGCGACGCGATTATCAATGTAAGCAGCTGCGCCATCTGCGGCTCCGACCTTCATCTTTACGATCACTTTATGCCCGGCATGATGACCGCCGTGGATATCTGCTGGGCTCAAGCTTTAACCAAGCGGCACGCCTACAGGCGGGTATCACGCCGGATTGCAGCCACCGCAGGATTTGAAGCGCCCCGTGGAATAGAAACGCGCTGCCCTATCCTCCCATTTAACCTACTTATTTAACTGCCTATTCACGGTGCTCATCAACATCCAAACAAAACCCAAGCGCTGTACCTTCCGTGTTTGGGTTTTGTCATGTTTCAGCGCTATGGTGATGGCTCTATTATCCAGAACTCTATTATCCAGGTTAGCCGCGTCGTTCGCTGCTACTCATGACCGTTAACACACGGTGGAGGGGATATGAGCCACACAGCCAGCGTCAAGTCTGAAGAGTTCAGTGCATTAGAAGAGCGCTTACATAGTATCAGCCATGGGGTGGGCGCATTGTTAAGCGTTGTTGGGGCAGTGGTACTGCTGGTCATGGCGAGCATTGCCGCTCAGGTAGACCCTTGGAAACTGACAAGCCTTGGCTTGTACGGCATGACGCTGGTATTGCTATATACCGCTTCTACGCTTTATCACGGTATCCCGCATCGGCTTTGGAAGCAGCGCTTTCAACTGTTGGACCACTGCGCGATTTACTTGCTGATTGCAGGCACCTATACGCCTTTCTTACTGGTGAATATGCGCGGCCCAACGGGCTGGGCACTGTTTGCCGCCGTGTGGTCGCTGGCGCTGATAGGCATTACCTGCAAGCTGCTGTGGCCGCAGCGGCTGTCGATTTTCCGCGTGGTTATTTATTTGCTGATGGGGTGGATGATCCTGCTGGCATCAGAAGAAATGGCGGCGAAGCTCTCGGTAACCGGCATCGCCTTACTGGCCGCGGGCGGCATTACGTATACGGTGGGCGTAATTTTCTATGCCGTGCGTGCGATTCCCTACAATCACGCTATTTGGCACCTCTTTGTGGTGGGAGGAAGCATCTGCCACTACTTTGCAGTAGTAGCAGCGGTGCTGCCTCATACGGTGTAAAACGCGGTGCTGGCTTACTGAGCGGCAGCTTGTTCGCGCTCACCGGCTTTTGCCAGGCCCGGGCGCTGCGTATGGCGTTTGTGGTAGATCAAGAATGGCTCGGGCAGGCGATGCTGCATGCCAATGGCCCAGGAAAGCGTATGGGTGAGAAACAGGTCGGCCAAGGTGAAATCGCCTCCAAGCAGCGTTTCCTGGCCCTGAAAGCGGCGTTCAAGAGCGCCCAATGCGCGCTGAAACTCCCACTCTGCGGTAGGAATCACGGCCGGTACGCGTTTGTCTTCAGGTAGCGCAAAGGTGTGCTTGGCTTGGGTCCAGAGCGGCTGTTCGACTTCGGTCACAATAAAGCTTAACCACTGGTCGACCTGGGCACGCTCGGCGGCGTTAGTCGGCAGTAGTTTGCCGTTACCGTAGTGCTCGGCTAGGTAGCGGCAAATGGCCGACGATTCAAACAGGGTAAGTTCGCCATCCTCCAGCACCGGTACTTTGCCATCCGGATGACGTGCCAGATACGCCGAGGTTTGGCCTCCCCCTTTCTCCAACGCAACATGCTGGCACTGGTATTCAAGGCCCAGCTCTTCAAGCGTCCAGGCGGCACGTAGCGAGCGTGAGCGGGGGTAGGTGTATAGCGTGATCATGGCGCGCTCCTGACAAGGTGCCAGCCGAGGCTGGCGAAAAGAAGACGCTTTCAATTTAGCGGCCTGGTGTCAGGATGTCGATATTGGCAGGATGATGGACGCGGCCTTTGCGGGGCAGCGTGCTCTTGGACTGACCTTCATCTTATAAGCAGCTTACGCTTGGTTATCGCGCGCCTTGCGAATGCGTTCGTAGGCATTGCCGATTTCACTGGTGCGCGCCTGAGCCACTTCACGCATGCTTTCAGGCAAGCCTTTACCGGCCAGCTTATCCGGATGGTTTTGGCTCATTAAGCGACGGTAGGCTTTCTTGATCTCGGCATCGCTTGCCTCTTCACTCACACCCAGCACGCGGTAGGCGTCCTTAAGTGCCTCTTCACTGGCTCCTTGGGAGTTGGCGGCTGCGCCATGCAGCATGGCTTCAATCTGCTGTACCTCTGCTTCACTACAGCCAATGCCCCGCGCTACCCGCACGATCATTTCATGCTCTTCAGGATGCAAGACACCGTCAGCGGCGATAGCCGACAGCTGAACCTGTAAAAACACCTGGCGCATAACCGGTTGATGGCGGGTTAGGCGCCCGACGTTGGCAAGCTCAGCGTCCAGATCAAAGTTATCCGCACGGCCTCGCTCAAAGGCAGCGCGTGCCTTGGCCCGCTGCGCCCCCTGCAAATGCATCTGGTCAAACAGCTTTTCGGCAACGCTAAGCTCGCCTTCGGTCACTTTGCCATCGGCCTGGCAAAGGCAGCCCATAACGGAAAAAATCGACTCTAAAAAGCCTTCCTGAAGGCGCATGCGCGCCTCTCTTAACCGCTTGGCGAGGCGTCGTGCTAGCCACCAGCCCAGTACACCGCCAATTAACAGGCCAGTGGCGCCGCCGATGGCATAACCCACCAGGGCAAAAAATATAATCAGTAGTAACATGGCTCTCTCTAAGCGTCAGAAGTCGTGGGTTTGCAGCTGAGGGCGGCATTTTCAGCTATTGTCGCTTGACCAAACGGCGTTTTTCGCTGCGTAAGGCGGTAAAAGAAAGCGTGCTAACTTTTGTTGCCAGGCTTTCTGCCCTTTTGTTTGGAGAAGCGCAATGCCCTCGTTCCACCCGAGTGCCCCAAAAAAACTCTACGGTACACGATCTCAGGGTTTTTGAGTATCACAACCCGGCAGGCGGCCAACGCCCGTGCCCGTTCACTGTTTAAACTCAATCAGCCCGATGGGTTCGATTGCCCCGGCTGCACATAGGGCGACCCTGATATAGAACTCCTGGTTTGAGATCTTCGAGAACGGGGTAAAAGCCGCTTGAGATGCTGCATAACGGCAGCCATGGGATCACCTCGCACTACTTCTTTCCCAAGCTGGGTGGCGCGTGCTAGCGCTGCGTGAGTGATCCCATCCGTTGAATAGGTCTAAAAGCGCCAGACAAGGGCTTTCAAATAAAGCAAACGCTCAAGTTTTAGGAGGGTACGCCGAAGATAGTTAACGGGCTTTAACGCTTGTCTGTCTGAAAACCATAGCGGATACGTATATTGATGGTGACCAGATCATCAACAGCGACATTCAACAAGTTTTTTCCACAAGAGGATTGTCATGAGCACTGTTAACAACGCCCACGACACGACCATGCCGTCGGTGCTGGGTAAAAAAGACAGTAATGATGAGATGGTGCATCGTATAGGCCACTTGACCCGCCTGCTGCGGGATAGCATGAAGGAGCTGGGCCTGGATCAGCAGATCAGCCAGGCAGCGCAGGCCATACCCGATGCCAATGACCGGCTTAACTATGTGGCCTCAATGACGGAACAGGCGGCTGAGCGGGCACTGAATGCCGTTGAGCGCGCGCAACCTGTGCAAGACAAGCTTGAGGAGGAGGGCGCCGCGCTTAATACGCGCTGGCAGGCAGCGGCGGCTCTAGCCGTTGTAGAAAGCGACCCATCGCTTATCAAGGACACGCAGCTCTATTTGAGTGATTCGCTTCCGACCGCCACGGGGTCTACGCAGAAAGAGCTGCTTGAAATAATGATGGCTCAGGACTTCCAGGATCTTACCGGTCAGGTGATCAAGAAGATGATGGAGGTTATCCAGCTAATTGAAGAGCAGCTTGTTCAAGTGTTGGTCGACAATGTTCCTAACGTCACCGATGGGGTGAACATTGATGATAATCGCGATGAGCATGCCAAACTGCGCAATGGCCCGCAGGTAAGCGAAGGCAAAGTGGATGCCGTGTCAGGGCAGGACCAGGTGGATGATTTGCTGGATGAACTCGGTTTTTAAACCAGCATCTCTTTCCCGGTGGCTTGGCGCCCATTGTCTGGCACTTGCTTTGCGATGGCCGCCCGTAATAGAGCGGCGCTTATCTCGCTATTGAGGGTGCTTGTCGATCAGTCGCGGTGCTGCTTTTAACTTGAGAGTGAAGGCAGCCGCTGGCGAATGGCGGCTTCGATGCCTTCTGCGTCCAGACCACAGTCCCGCAGCAATTCATCCGGCGTGCCGTGCTCTACAAATGCGTCGGGCAGGCCGAGATTGAGCACTTCTACCTGTACACCTTCAGCGTTGAGCAGTTCGTTAACAGCGCTTCCCGCGCCACCTGCAACGACGTTCTCTTCAAGCGTTATTAGAAGCTCATGCTCGTCGGCCGCGTGGAGGACCGTGTCGCGGTCCAGCGGCTTGATAGAGCGCATATTGATATGCGTGGTGTTGAGCTTTTCGGCAACTTCAGCGGCTGCGGTGTTTAGGCTGCCAAACGCGAGTAGCGCAATGCGCACGCCATCGCTTTGTGACTGACGGCGTACCTCCGCCTTGCCAATCGGAAGCGATTCCAGGTGCTCAGGAATTTCCACGCCGGGGCCAGTGCCGCGCGGGTAACGCACTGCCGCAGGGCCGGGATGATAATAGGCCGCACTCAACATGGCGCGACACTCGGCTTCATCGGCAGGTGCCAGGATGACCATGCCGGGTACGCAGCGTAAAAAGGACAAATCCATGCTGCCGTGGTGAGTGGGGCCGTCTTCACCCACAAGCCCTGCCCGGTCGATGGCAAAGGTGACGTCCAGCTCCTGCACCGCTACGTCATGAATGAGCTGGTCATAGCCGCGCTGCAAAAATGTTGAATAGATCGCCACCACCGGCTTCATGCCTTCGCAGGCCATGCCCGCCGCGAGCGTCACGGCGTGCTGTTCGGCAATGGCTACATCAAAGTAGCGAGCTGGGTACTCTTTGGAGAAACGAATCAGGTCGGAGCCTTCGCGCATGGCGGGGGTAATCCCTATCAGGCGTGAATCGCTCGCGGCCATATCGCACAGCCAGTCGCCGAATACGTTGCAGTACTTTCTCTTGGGGGCGGATGGCGCTTTGAAGGGCGGGGCGGGCGCCACGCTGGCTTTCTCAAGTTTGGTGATGGCGTGGTAGCCAATCTGGTCCGCCTCGGCGGGTAAAAAGCCTTTGCCTTTGCAGGTTTTGATATGCAGAAACTGCGGGCCATCCAGCTCGCGCAGGTTACGCAGCGTCTCGGTCAGTGCCTCAAGGTCGTGCCCGTCAATCGGGCCGATGTAGTGAAAACCCATTTCCTCGAACAGCGTGGCGGGGCTCACCATGCCTTTCATGTGCTCTTCGGTGCGCTTGGCAATTTCCAATGCGCCTGGCAGATGAGAAAGTACTTTTTTGCCCTCTTCGCGCATTTTTAGATAGGGTTTGCTTGACATCATCCGGGCGAGGTACGTCGCCAGGCCACCGACGTTTTCCGAGATCGACATCTCATTGTCGTTGAGCACGACCAGCATATTAGCGTTGACGTGGCCGGCATGGGCCAGCGCTTCAAAAGCCATGCCCGCCGTGAGCGCGCCATCACCAATAATCGCACAGACGCGGCGATTATCGCCTTTGGCCTGGGCAGCCAGCGCCATGCCGAGCGCTGCGGAAATCGAGGTGCTCGAGTGGCCCACGCCAAAGGTGTCGTATTCGGATTCAGCGCGGCGCGGAAATGCCGCCAGGCCGCCGTGCTGGCGAATGCTGAGCATCGCTTCACGACGGCCGGTGAGAATCTTGTGCGGATAAGCCTGATGGCCCACATCCCACACCAGGCGGTCCTTGGGCGTATGAAAGGCGTGGTGCAGGGCCACGCTCAGTTCTACTACCCCCAAGCCTGCGCCAAAGTGGCCGCCGGAAACGCCCACGCTATAAAGCAGGTAGGCACGCAGCTCGTCAGCCAGTTGGGCAAGCTGCTGGGTATTCATGGCCCGCAGCGCAGCGGGGTGATCAAAAGAGTCGAGCAGCGGCGTTGCCGGACGCTCGCGGGGAATCTCGTCGAACAGCTTCATGGGCATCTAGTGGTCGCGCTCGATCATATAGTGGGCTAATTCGGCCAAGGGGGCGGCTTGCTCGCCTAATGGGGCGAGAGCGGCAATGGCCTCGTCAATCAGGGTGCGCGCTTTTTGTTGCGCGCCTTCCAGCCCCAACAGGCTGGGATACGTCGGCTTGGCGCGTGCAGCGTCAGCGCCGGATGTTTTGCCGAGTGTCATGGTGTCACCCGTCACATCAAGGACATCATCATGAATCTGGAAGGCTAGACCAATGGCGCGCGCGTAGCGAGTCAGGGCGTTTATACGCGGGTCGCTCTCGTCAACGGCAATCAGCCCGCCCATACGCACCGCCGCCACAATCAGCGCACCGGTTTTATGAGCGTGCATGTGCGCCAGGGCGTCCACGTCAGGGTGGCCGCCGATAGCCGCCAAGTCCAGTGCTTGGCCTGCCACCATGCCCTCACGGCCAGACGCCGTGGTAAGCGTCGTGATCAGGCTGCCAAGCCGCGGGTGAGCGGTGCGTGCCAGCGCGTCAAAGGCCAGGGTTTGTAGCGCGTCGCCTGCCAGAATCGCGGTCGCTTCATCATAGGCGATATGCACGGTCGGCTGGCCACGGCGCAGATCATCGTCATCCATGGCGGGCAAGTCGTCATGAATCAATGAGTAGGCGTGGATGAGTTCAATGGCGGCGGCCGGGGCGTCGAGGTCTTCTTCGCGTGCTCCCAGCGCCTGCCCAGCAAGATAGACAAGCAGCGGGCGCAAGCGCTTACCGCCGACTAAAAGACCGTGGCGCATGGCGTTATCAAGCCGCGGGACCACGGCGTGATCGTTAAAAAGCGCGTTTAGCGTGGCATCTACCCGGGCATTGCTGGCTTGACGTAAGGCGGTCAATGAGGGGGCATTGGTCGCTACCATGGGGGCGTCTCCTTACCCTCGTCAGTGGCATCCTTGGGCGATTCACTATCAGCAAACGGCGTGACGTTTAAACGGCCTTCGCTATCTTCGCTCAGCGCGCGGACTTTTAGCTCGGCGCTGTCCAAGCGTTGCTGGGCATCGCGCGTCAACCGTACGCCCTGCTCAAAGGCGCCCAGCGCATCTTCCAATGACAGCTCGCCTGACTCCAGGCGTTCTACGATGGTTTCCAGCTGGTCAACCGTGGCCGCAAAATCCTGCGGTGAAGGTGTGGTGTCGCTCATTGGTTAATGCCTACTGTTTTCTGGCGCCCCATCAAAAAGGCTGCGCGTTGCCTGCCATGACAAACGCACAGTATACACCGAGGGCAGGGGGGGGCGTCTGCCCCAGGCCGCTTTGTGCGTATGACTTGCACTGTTTTCATCTTGATAACGCACACATTTCATCAGTTCGTATCGGCCTGATGGGCGTGCGGTATGCTACTATACGGCCTTTTCGTGAACCGATACACGGCGCACGCCGCCGACCATAGAGGTTGATTCAGCCATGGCTAAAACGTCCCTGGAAAAGAGCAAGATCAAGATCCTGCTACTCGAGGGCGTCCACCAAAGTGCGGTGGACAATTTTCAAAATGCCGGATATGAAAATATCGAGCATCTGCCGACATCGCTAGATGAAGCATCGTTGATCGAAAAGATCCGTGATGTACATTTCATCGGTATTCGCTCGCGTACCCAGCTTAATGAGCGAGTGTTTGCAGCGGCAGAGAAGCTGGTCGGCGTTGGCTGCTTCTGTATCGGAACCAACCAGGTGGACCTGAATGCGGCGCTAAAACGTGGTATTGCCGTGTTCAACGCGCCTTACTCCAATACTCGTTCGGTCGCTGAGCTGGTATTGGCAGAAGCGATCATGCTGTTGCGTGGCATTCCTGAAAAAAATGCCCGTGCTCATCAGGGCGGCTGGCTGAAATCAGCCAAAAACTCGCACGAAGCACGCGGTAAAACGCTGGGTATTGTTGGCTACGGCAGCATCGGCGCGCAGCTTTCTGTGCTGGCCGAGTCGCTGGGCTTTAACGTTATCTACTACGATATCATCACCAAACTCGGCATGGGTAATGCAAGCCAGGTCACCAGCCTTGAAGAGCTGTTAAACCGCTCGGATGTGGTGAGCTTGCACGTACCGGACTTGCCCTCTACCCGCTGGATGATTGGCGCGAAAGAGATTGCTGCGATGAAACCAGGTGCCATCTTCATCAATGCCTCACGCGGCAGTGTCGTGGAAATTGAACCCTTGGCGGATGCCATCAAAGCAGGCCATCTCAATGGCGCTGCGGTGGATGTGTTCCCGGTGGAGCCCAAGGGCAACGATGAAGAGTTTGAAAGCCCGTTACGTGGTTTGGAAAATGTGATCCTGACCCCGCATGTGGGTGGCTCTACGCTCGAAGCCCAGGAAAATATCGGTATTGAAGTGGCCGAAAAGCTGACGACCTACTCGGATAACGGCACCACGATCACCTCGGTCAAC
Source organism: Halomonas sp. AOP30-A1-24 (assembly GCF_052378165.1). Lineage (NCBI taxonomy): Bacteria > Pseudomonadati > Pseudomonadota > Gammaproteobacteria > Oceanospirillales > Halomonadaceae > Halomonas > Halomonas sp. AOP30-A1-24. Next base: position 99,751 of record NZ_JBQSXL010000006.1, on the reverse strand, counting down.
TTCCCCGAAGTGGCGCTGCCTGCCCACCCCGATAAGCACCGCTTGCTGCATATTCATGACAACGTGCCGGGCGTACTGTCGGAAATTAACCGCGTGCTGTCCGAAAACGGCATTAACATCTCGGGCCAGTACCTGCAGACCAACGATAAGGTCGGCTATGTGGTCATTGATGTCGACAAAGCTTACGGTCCGCAAGCGCTGGAAGCATTGAGGCAGGTAGAGCACACGCTGAAAATCCGTGCACTTTACTCAGCGCACAATAGCTAGGATTGATTGGCAGCTGCGAGGCTTGGTGACAACGCAAAACACTGGGCTGATGGCGTAAAAAAACGGCTCCCGAAAGGGGGCCGTTTGGGTTGTTAAGGCGGGTAGCACTGAGTAAAAGGGCTAAGCAAGATCAAACAGCAGTACTTCGCTTGTATCCTGGCCGGTCACGCTGATCGCGTCGCCAGGCTCAAACGCAGCGGCATCGCCGGTACTGAGCTGTTCACCATTGACCTCGACCGCGCCCTTTACCACGTGTAGCCAGGCATAGCGCGTAGCCGGTGTCTTGACGCTGTCGCCTGCATCAAATGAGCCTGCATAAAGATTAACGTCCTGGTTCAGGCTCACTGAGCCTTCACGGCCCTGCTGTGATGCTACCAGGCGCCACTGGTTTTGGCGGCCTGCGGCTGGAAATGCTTTCTGCTCGTAGCTGGGCTTAATGCCAAGCGCTTTGGGCTCAATCCAGATCTGCAGGAAGTGCAGTCCGTTCTCTTTGGAGTGATTAAACTCGCTGTGCACAACGCCGGTGCCCGCTGACATGCGCTGTACATCGCCCGGGCGCATGACCTCGCCATTGCCCATGTTGTCCTTGTGCTCCATTTCGCCTTCCAGCACGTAGGAAATAATCTCCATGTCCCGGTGCGGGTGGGCACCAAAGCCATGACCACCGGCGACGCGGTCTTCGTTGATCACCCGTAGGGCGCGAAAGCCCATATGCTTGGGGTCATGGTAATTGGCAAACGAGAACGTATGGTACGAACGCAGCCAGCCGTGGTCTGCATAGCCCCGCTCATCCGCGCGACGAATTTTCATGGTGTGCTCCCAGTTGTGTTGAAGGAGTAGCTGTTGAAGGAATGCGCTCAATATACGCCTGAAACCGCACGGCGTGGGGTGAAGGTTTCTGCACGATAACGTCGATTAAATCGACGAATTTTTAAACCGCGAGTGACCTGCGTCAATCTGGCAGGATTCAAGCGCTGCGCCGTTTGCGCTAGACTATGCGCGTTTATTAACCCGGTCCGCCCTTTACGAGGGTGACTACTGGAGCTTGTTATGTCTGCACCTGTTTCTGAAGCTGGCGATATGCCGCGTATTGTCGTGGCAGCATTGTATAAATTCGTTACGTTAAATGACTTTGAAGCGCTGCGTGAGCCGCTGCGCCAAGCCATGGTCGATCATGATGTTAAAGGCACGCTGCTGCTCGCTAAAGAGGGCATCAATGGCACCGTCGCGGGGACTCGCGAAGGTATTGATGCACTGCTTGGCTGGCTGACCGCTGACCCGCGCTTGACCGATATCGACCATAAAGAGTCTTACTGCGACGAAACCCCGTTCTATCGCACCAAGGTTAAGCTCAAAAAAGAGATCGTGACGCTGGGCGTACCAGGCATTGATCCTAACAACACCGTTGGTACCTATGTTGAGCCTGAAAACTGGAACGAGGTGATTTCAGACCCCGAAGTGCTGGTGATCGACACTCGCAATGATTACGAAGTGGCGATTGGCAGCTTCGAAGGCGCGGTTGACCCAAAAACCACCACGTTCCGTGAGTTTCCCGACTACGTGCGTGAGCATTACGACCCAGAGAAGCATAAAAAAGTCGCCATGTTCTGCACCGGCGGTATTCGCTGTGAAAAAGCCTCCAGCTTTATGCTCAAAGAGGGGTTTGACGAGGTCTACCACCTCAAGGGCGGCGTTTTGAACTATCTGGAGAAAGTCCCGGAAGAGCAGTCGTTATGGCGTGGCGAGTGCTTTGTGTTCGATAACCGCGTTACCGTGCGTCACGACCTGAGTGAAGGCCTGTTCGAACAGTGCCACGCCTGTCGTATGCCGATTTCCGAAGACGACATGCAGTCATCAGCCTACGAGCCTGGGATTAGCTGCCCACACTGCATCAACTCGCTGCCCGAGAAAACTCGCGCCGCCGCCCGTGAGCGTCAGCGCCAAATTGATCTTGCCAAAGAGCGTGGCCAGCCCCATCCGCTGGGTTATAACCATCGCGAGAAGGCCTGATAGCGGCGCCAAGGAGTGGCGTAATGTCGGCGGCCACGCCTGTGGCCGTTTTCTATCTATAGCGATGTTCTGCCATTCGCTAGCTTCCTCCATTAGTGGAATTCGTTTCCGTAAACGCGACAGCGGCCTTTGCGGCACGTTATCCTGTTACTCTTTACGCCTTTAGGAGAGAGCAGGGTGAGTGAAGCCAAGCGTAGGACGGTCGGGCGTCCGGCAAATGCCGCTAAAGCGAGTGGCGGGCATAGCCAGTCGCTGGTACGCGGCTTAACGTTACTGGAGTTTTTAGCGGCAAGCCCACTAGGGCTTGCGCTGTCAGACGTGGCTGAAAAAGCCGAGTTAGCCCCTTCTACCACCCACCGCTTGCTCCAGGCTCTGCAAAGCCAGGGGTTTGTTAGCCAGGAGAACGAGCAGGGCTTATGGCGTATTGACGTCAAAACCTTCCGTATCGGTAACAGCTTTTTAGAAGCTCGCGATGTGGTGGCATCAAGCCGCCCCTTTCTACGCCGCTTAACCGCTGAAACCGGCGAGACTGCCAATTTAGGGATCCGCGATGGGGATACGGCGGTATTTCTGGCCCAGCACGAATCGCCTCAAATGATGCGCATGATTACCCGCTTGGGCTCACGCGCCCCGCTGCATGCCTCTGGCGTGGGTAAAGCGCTGTTGGCATGGATGCCCACTGACGAACGCGCTCGCTTTTTGGATAACCGTGAACTCACCCGTGTTACCGACAATACACTGTGCAGTCCAGACGCACTGACCGCCGAAATGCACCAGGTGTGTGATCAAGGTTTTGCCTGTGACCGCGAGGAGCACGCCATTGGCCTGCATTGCGTCGCGGCCTGTATCTTCGACGAGCACGCCACGCCGCTGGCGGCTATTTCTGTTTCAGGCCCCATGGCGCGTATCCCTGAAGCACGCCTGCTGGCGCTGGGTAAGCTGGTGCGCCAGGTCGCCGATGAAATTACCGCTCAACTTGGGGGGCAGGTGCCGCAGTAACGTTCGGCTACCCGTTACATGCTGAGTCTTTTCCTTGTTGCGTTTGTTAGTGCGACCCTGCTGCCTGGCGGCTCTGAAGTTTGGCTTGCCAGACTTTGGTGTTTGGGGGAGCCGGCTATTTTACTCTGGGCGGTAGCGACCACTGGTAATACGCTGGGCAGTCTGGTCAATGTGGCGATGGGCCGCTATGCACGTCAGTTTCAGGATCGCCGGTGGTTCCCTGCATCGCCTAAACGCCTTGCCCAGGCCGAGCGCTGGTACCACAAGCTTGGCGAGGCCAGCCTGCTGCTTTCCTGGCTGCCGGTGGTGGGCGACCCACTGACGGTACTGGCCGGGTTGTTTCGGCTTCCCTGGTGGCGTGCCTTTTTATGGATTTTAGTTGCAAAAGGCGCCCGCTACGCGGTTGTGCTGGTTCTGGCACACCAGTGGCTATTGCCGCTTTGTCAAATTAAGTAACGCGCTGCTACTTCTCATATTCGTAGTGTTAACGGTCAAATCATCTTATGTTCCCATGTTACTCTGTGGGCTTTGTATGTTATCAACATGCTCGGTGAGCACATTTGTGTTTGCATAAAGCGGGCTAACAATTAAATTTAATAAAGCATTTATCTAAATGGAGGTTAAGGCGTGACGCCATTACGTATATTTCCCTGGCTAGGCATTTGGCTAATGACACTGCTTGTGTTTTTTGCCACGCCAGCATTAGCCCAAACGACGACGGCTGAAAGTGATCCTGCATCGCCTCCAGCGGAAGTGCCCGCTTCTTACGAAGCGCTTGCTGATCTCCTCGAAAATGAGCAGTCGCGCCAAGAGCTAATTGATGTATTACGTCAACAGGCATCCGCGTTGCCCGCCGGTTTAGAGGCTGAGTTATCCCCTGAAGCCGCCGCTCAAGGAAGCGATTTGGCTCCAGAGGATGTCTCATTGCCACGCCAGTTGGCAGAGCTGACAAGCGATGTTGTCAGTAATATTGGCCTGCAGATTGAGCAAGCTTTTTCCATCATGGGTAACCTGTTTACCGGGCAAGGCGCGAGTGCTTTTGATTCGTCAGCTTTCGTCCAGGCCGCGATTAATCTGGGCCTCGTGATCGTTGCGACCTTCGTGATTTTCTTCGCACTGCGTCGGATGGCCAAGTCTGCCTTTACCCGGGTGAGCAAATGGTCGCTCAATGGCACCGGAATGACGCCAGTGCTGCGCTTGATTTGCTGCGTCATTATTGCGGCACTTATTGACTTTATATTGGTGGGACTTGCGTACGTGGGCGGTAACCTGGTGGCCACGTTCGCGATTGGTGAAACGGGCGAGCTTTCCACACGGGCCTCGCTGTTTCTCAATGCTTTCCTGGTCATTGAGTTGATGAAAGCAGTGATGCGGATGCTGTTTTCCTCACACTACGAAGGCCTGCGATTGTTGCCAATTTCAACCGGTGAAGCCTCCTACTGGAACCGTTGGATAGCACGTCTTATCGGCATGGTCGGTTACGGACTAATGGTTGCCGTGCCGCTGATCAATTTCTACCTGGCTGCCAGCGTAGGCCAAGCGGCTGGCACATTAATTATGATTGTGGCCTTTGTTTATGCGGTCAGTGTGGTGCTCAAGAACCGTATTCGCATCCGGGGGCACTTGAATGATGCGGCGGCCAATACGTCGATGGTGGCAAGCCGTGTATCGCTTCAGCTCTTTGCACGTACCTGGCACTTTTTTGCGCTGACCTACTTCTTAATGGTCTTCGTTTTGATACTGACGCGTCCTGGCGATGCACTGCCTTTCGTGCTTTTTGCAACACTGAAAACATTGGCTGCGGTGGTTATAGGGCTTCTGGTATCGACTTTCCTGACCCAAACGATTGGGCATCGCATTCGCTTGTCGGACGATTTGCGTCGTAAGCTGCCGCTGCTTGAGCCGCGTCTTAACAGCTACGTTCCCAACGCGCTGCGTGTGCTACGCACCATCATCCTGGTCGTCGTTATCATGGTGGTGCTGGATGCCTGGGGTGCGTTCAATTTAGCCAATTGGTACGCTTCTGAACGCGGAACGATGCTGGTAGGGCGACTGGTCAGCATTGCCTTGATTCTGATTGTTGCGCTGGGCGTGTGGTTAGGGCTTGCGAGCCTGATTGAGCATAAGCTCAACCCGGAAACCGGCGGTGGTGAGCCCTCTCCTCGAGCCAAAACGCTGCTGAGCCTGTTCCGCAACGCGCTGGCTATCGCCATGCTCACGATTACCGGGATGATCCTACTGTCCGAAATCGGCATTAACATCGGCCCGCTGATTGCCGGTGCCGGGGTACTGGGTTTAGCTATTGGTTTCGGTGCGCAGAGGCTGGTACAGGATGTTATTACCGGGGTCTTCATTCAGATCGAGAATGCCATGAATACAGGCGATGTGGTAACGCTGGGGGGCATCACCGGGACTGCAGAACGATTAAGCATTCGTTCGGTAGGTATTCGGGACCTTTCGGGCACCTATCACATCATTCCCTTCTCAAGCGTTGACACCGTTTCTAACTACATGCGCGACTACGGTAACCATGTTGGGGAGTACGGCATTGCTTATCGTGAGAGCATTGACGATGCGATTGAGCAGCTCCAGCTTGCCTTTAATGATCTGAAAGCCAGCGAAGAGTATGGCTACAAGATCCTTGCTGATCTGACGGTCGCCGGTGTTATAAGCCTGGGCGACAGCGCCGTCAATATTCGTGTGGTTATCAAAACCACGCCGGGCGATCAGTGGGGTGTTGGTCGGGCGTATAATCGTCTGGTCAAGCTGCGCTTTGATCAGGCGGGCATTGAGATACCGTTCCCGCATACCACGATGTACTTCGGTCAGGACAAGTCCGGTTCAGCGCCGCCTGCCAACCTGCGCATTATGCAACAGGACTTTACTATCGACGGTAGCCCTGCTGGGCAGCCAAAGGCAGGTGAAAGTGAGGTAGATGACCGTTTTTCACCTCGCCGGAAAGATAAGTCTAGTGAGACGACTGAGCAAAATCTACCCACGGGTGACGATGTCTAATGCTTAAGCGTTAGCACACCTACTTTGCGTTTTGGGGCCGCCTTTGGGCGGCCCCACTGCGTTCTACGTTGTTAAAAATGTTTTGGAGTGGCTGTTAATTTGGTTGTTACTCTAGATAGTTCTCCGAATGCCTGCCTTCCAGGTAGATCGACTCACCTCCATCGATACATAACACTTGGCCGGTAACAAAATCGTTTTCCAGCAGGTAGTACAGCGTCTTTGTTAAATGGGCGGGCGTTCCTTGCCGGTTAAGGGGGATGCCTTCCAGACGCCATGCAATATAGTCGTGGCTACGCTGGGAAGTGGGCAGTACTACGCCGGGGGAAATACCATTGACCCGGATACGCGGTGCGAATTCGAGTGCGGCCATTTGGGTCATCTCTTTCAGCCCCTTTTTAGACAACAAATACGCCGCATAAGGGTATTGATGATAGGCCACTTTATTGTCAATGATATTCACCACACAGCCGTTAGACACCGCGTTAGCAAAATGTTGAATTAACAACAGCGGGGTAAATAGGTTGACGCGAAACTGCGTCTCCAGGAGTGCCATGTCCGTTTGAGCAATGGATGCGGCTTGGTAAGTGGAGGCGCTATTAACCAGCACATCTAAATGCGGAAAGCGCCGTATAGCGGCTTCAATCAGTGTATCCAGCGGATCGTGCAAAAAATCACAGGGCAGTATTTCGCACTCGCGCCCTTTGCTGCGGATAGTGTGTGCTACCTCTTCAGCTTCATCTCGTGAGCTATTAACGTGGAGTGCAATATCGTATCCCGCTTCTGCTAATGCTTCTGAAAAATGCCGTCCCAAACGGGTAGCACCCCCGGTCACTAATGCTGCTTTAGTCGTCATTGTTATCCCTGTCTTTAATCATTATATGGCGTGCTTCGTTTATCTTGCGTTTGTTATTAGTTGTTTGGTTGCTTGCACACTTAGAGCATAGCGCTAGTCTGAGGTATGATCATTACAGTGATTAAGAATATTTCGACTTCTCTCTAGTTGAGTAATCGTTATGTCAACAACGGCGTTACGAGCCGGGCGAGATACACGGCTGCATGAATGCCTAATCTCGATAGGCTCGAATATTGAACCTGAGCTGAATGTCACACGAGCGTTGTCTCTTTTAAACAGCGAATGCGACCTGGTCACGCACTCTCAGCCAATCCGTACCTCCCCTGTTGGCTTTTTACAGCAGGCCGATTTTCTCAATGCCGCGCTATTGGTGCGCACGCCGCTTCCCTATGCAGCGTTTCGGCTGTATTTAAAAGCGGTCGAGAACCGCTTGGGTCGCGTACGAGGTCTGAATAAATCAGGCCCACGAACCATGGATCTGGATATTGTGGCGTGGAATGGCGAGTTAATGGATCAGGGATACCTTGAGTATGATTACGTCAGGCTCCCTATCGATGAAGTGTTGGCCGCTAGTGGGCGCTCATTAACGATAAAGCATGAGCGGTAAAAATAATTAATGCTTTACCCGTTCAGGCCGATAAATACGTCACTGACGTCGTTATTGGCAAGTCAGACCTGCGTATTGCGCCTTGCACTTAACGAGGGCCTGAATTGTTCAGCCTAAATACCAATGTGACCTCGCTACGGGTGCAGAGCAATTTGCGCAGTAGCCAGCAAGCGATTCAGACCTCTATGCAGCGGCTATCGTCGGGCTTGCGTATTAATAGCGCCAAGGACGACCCAGCCGGGCAGGCGATTGCCAATCGTATGAACGCGCAAATCCGCGGCATGAATCAGGCCATTCGTAATACCCATGATGGAATTTCGCTGGTGCAAACGGCCGAAGGCGCGCTGAATCAGATCAATGATAATTTGCAGCGCATTCGTGAGCTGAGCGTGCAGGCCGCTAACGGCACTAATAGCAATGAAGATCTCGTTTCCATTCAGGGCGAGATCGACGGGCTCCTGGACGAAATTGACCGTGTCGCCGGGCAGAGTAGCTTCAACGGCATTGATCTGTTTGAGAAGCGCGATCTCACTATCCAGGTGGGGGCCAACTCAGGCAATACCATCAGCATTCGCATGGAAGGCATGGGCCGTAATGCCTTGGGGCTTAGTGACTTCAGCGTGCTTTCGGATGGTACGTCCAACCCGATGGAGGTGATGGACGACGCCATTAAGCGGGTGGATCGCCAGCGTAGCTACTTTGGTGCGATGCAAAACCGCTTTGAAAGCGTCATCGACGGGCTCAACAACAATATCGTTAACCTATCAGCGGCCCAGTCGCGCATTCAGGATGCAGATTACGCCCGGGAAGTTTCCAACTTGATCCGCGCACAAATTCTCCAGCAGGCGGGCATGGCGATTCTCGCCCAGGCCAACCAGCAGCCGCAGATGATCCTGCGTTTGCTGGAAAGCCTGTAGCGTTGCTCTGCCATTTCATAAACGTTATCCATTCCTTTTTTGACCTGCCTTTCGATATGACGGTTTAGAGTGCGTGCTTCTCTGCTTATGCATTCCAATTTGGCATGCATTAGGCGTTTTTTTTCGTTTGTGATCTCGCCTGATAATTTGCTTTGATAGCGTCATTCACCCTGAATGGCAGAAAAGCAATGGCAATGGATCTTCCTCATGTAAGTGCTGCGTTAGGCGTTTTACACCCTATTTGTATAGCCCGCGGGCGTAATGCGGAGGTTTGGGATGAATCAGGCCAGCGCTATATCGATTTTATCGGCGGCATCGGCGTGCTTAACCTTGGTCATAGCCATCCGGCAGTAGTGGAAGCCGTTCAAAGCCAGGTAGAAACGTTAATGCATTCTGCATTTAATGCAGTGCCACATCGGGGTTATCTATCGGTAGTAGACGCATTAAACCAGTTTGTACCGGTCTCCTATCCGCTCTCCTGCATGCTCACCAATAGCGGTGCAGAAGCAACCGAAAACGCTCTCAAAGTTGCTCGAGGTGTCACCGGTCGACAAGCAGTTATTGCCTTCGACGATGCTTTTCATGGCCGAACGCTGGCCGCCTTGAACTTGAATGGCAAGGTTAAACCGTACAAGTCAGGCCTTGGCGCCTTACCGGGGCCTGTCTATCACCTACCTTTCCCGAGCCGTGATAGCGGTGTGACCGATGAGCAGGCGCTTGCCGCGCTGGAGCGGCTATTTGAAGTTGAAATACCCGCCGATGAAGTGGCCTGCATGATCGTTGAGCCTATCCAGGGAGAAGGTGGTTTTCGTCTACTGTGCCCTCAGTTCGCCAAGGCAATGCGCGAAATCTGTAATCAACACAATATCATACTGATATTTGACGAAATTCAATCAGGATTCGGGCGTAGCGGTAAGCGCTTCGGCTTTTCACATTTAGGCGTTGAGCCAGATCTTCTGTTGATGGGCAAAAGCATCGCCTCGGGGTTGCCACTGGCGGCGTTAGCGGGGCGGGTAGAGCTGATGGATGCGTTACCCAAAGGTGCACTGGGTGGTACATACTCAGGCAATGCAGTGGCATGCGCAGCAGCACTGGCCGTCATGGACATCATGCAGGAGGAGGCGTTTGCCTGCTGGGGAGAGCGGCAGGAAGCGCTGATAGTTGAGGCTTACCAAACATGGCAGTCAAGCGGCTGCTTTCCTATGCTGGGAGCCATGACGGGCGTTGGCTCGATGCGGGGCATTGTTTTTAATGATACGCAAAATGCCACAGGGGCTGAGCATCTGGCGGCTCTATTAACCGCTGGACGTAACGCCGGTGTTTTGCTGATGCCCAGCGGACGCAAACGCAATATTCTACGTTTATTACCCCCGCTCACCACCGAGCCAGAAATATTAAAAGAAGGTCTAAGCCTTATTGAACAGGCGCTGGAGACGCTAAGCGCATGATCGCCATGGAAGCCGGTGAAGGTGTTAGCGCGGTATACCAGCGCTTTCTGGAAGCCCTTAAGACACGCGGCTTCGATGGTGAGATTGCCCCTGACTACGCCCACCGCACGGTGCTGGCAACCGACAACTCGATCTATCAGCGTCTGCCCCAGGCGGCGGTGTTTCCCCGCCATGCAGAAGACCTGGAATGCCTGGCCAAACTGGCCGCTGAAGCGCCTTACCGCGAGGTGGTGTTAACGCCGCGAGGCGGCGGCACTGGTACCAACGGTCAGTCGCTCACCGATGGCGTCGTGGTGGATATCTCCAGGCACATGAATCAGGTGCTGGACATTGATGTCGAGAACCGTCGCGTGCGCGTTCAAGCGGGAGTCGTGAAGGACCAGCTGAATGCCGCCTTAAAGCCCTATGGGCTGTTTTTTGCCCCGGAGCTCTCGACCTCCAATCGAGCGACCATCGGCGGCATGATCTCGACCGATGCCAGCGGCCAGGGTAGCTGCGCTTACGGAAAAACCCGCAATCACGTACGGGAACTCGACACGGTACTGCTGGGCGGCCAGCATCTGCATAGCCGGGCACTCAGTGCCGATGAGGAACAGCAGGCCTGCCAGCAGGACGGTATTGTCGGGCAGGTGCACCGCACAGCGGCCAGCATTATTGATCAACAGCGCGAACTGATCGAGGCCACCTTTCCGCCGCTTAATCGCTGCCTGACCGGTTACGACCTGGCCCACCTGCGCAACGACCAGCATGCGCTTGATCTCAACAGCCTGCTGTGTGGCTCGGAAGGCTCGCTGGGGTTTCTGAACGAAGCCGTGTTGAACGTACTGCCCATCCCCCAACACGCCACCCTGGTTAACGTGCGCTATACCCGCTTTATGGATGCGCTGCGCGATGCCAAGACACTGATGGCCAGCGCCAGGCCTGTGTCGATCGAAACCATCGACGATACGGTGCTCACGCTCGCCATGGCCGACTTTGTGTGGGACAGCGTGGCCGAGTTCTTCCCCGAGAGCGACACACCGATTCGGGGTATCAACCTGGTCGAGTTTAGCGACGACGACCCGGCTGCGTTGGCCGAACAGGTTGAGGCCTTTACGCGTCACTTGAATCAGGATGCCACGGTCACGCGATTGGGCTATACCCTGGCCGAAGGCCGTGAGCAGATCAGCACGGTTTACGGCATGCGCAAACGCTCGGTGGGACTTTTGGGCAATGTGCAGGGTGAGAAGCGCCCACTGCCGTTTGTTGAAGATACCGCCGTACCACCAGAACATCTGGCCGATTTTATTAGCGAGTTCCGCGCCGCGCTGGACGCGCGCGGGCTCGCTTACGGCATGTTTGGGCATGTTGATGCGGGGGTGCTGCATGTGCGCCCCGCGCTGGACATGAAAGACCCGGCCCAGGAAGCGCTGATTCGGGACATCTCCGATGAAGTCGCCGCCCTGACCCAAAAATACGGCGGGCTGCTGTGGGGGGAGCACGGTAAAGGGGTACGCTCCGAGTATGCGCCCAGGTTTTTTGGCGAGCTCTACCCCAGCCTGCAGCGGGTCAAGGCCGCGTTTGACCCGTTTAACCAGCTTAACCCTGGCAAGATCGCTTCACCGGCAGAAGACGGCGCGCTGATCGCCAAAGACAGCGACCCGAACCTGCTAAGGATTGACGCCGTGCCGATGCGCGGCCAGCTGGACCGCACCATTGATGAGCGCGCCTGGCAGGCCTATGACGCAGCGGTGTACTGCAACGGTAACGGCGCCTGCTACAACTACGATGTGGACGACCCCATGTGCCCGTCGTGGAAGGCGACCCGCAACCGTATTCACTCGCCCAAGGGGCGCGCCAGCCTGATGCGTGAATGGCTGCGCCTGCAGTCCCAGGCGGGCATTGACGTGGTGGAAGAGTCGCGCAAGAAAAAGGAGGAAGGCCGATGGGGCTTTGTTAGACACTTCCCGAAACGCCTGGCGAACACGTTCAGCCGCCAGCAGCATCATGACTACTCTCACCAGGTCTACGACGCCATGGCAGGCTGCCTGGCGTGCAAGTCCTGCGCGGGGCAATGCCCCATCAAGGTCAATGTGCCGCAGTTCCGTTCACAGTTTTTAGAGGTCTATCACGGGCGCTATTTACGCCCCCTGCGCGACTACGTGATAGGCAGCACAGAGTTCATGCTGCCCACGCTTGCCCGGGCAGCGCCGCTGTATAACGCTTTGATCGGCCAGCGCTGGGTGGAAACGCTGATGCGCCGTAGTGTGGGCATGAGCGACTCGCCACTGCTCTCCCGCGCCAGCGTTAAAAAGCAGCTGCGTGCCTGGGGCGTGGCGGAAGCCACGCCTACCTCGCTTGCACTGCTTACCGACCCGCAGCGCGCCCAGAGCGTGATTGTGGTTCAGGATGCGTTCACCACCCATTTTGAAGCCAAACTGGTCATGGACGTGGTCGAACTGCTTTCACGGCTCAACCTGCGCGTGTTGGTGATGCCCTATAGCGCCAACGGCAAACCGCTACACGTCCAGGGCTTTTTGGGCGCGTTTGAGCGTACGGCCGAAAAGCAGGCCAAGCGTCTGCGCGCCTTAAGCGAGTTTGAGGTGCCCATGGTGGGGATCGACCCGGCGATGACGCTGACCTACCGTCAGGAGTACGTGAAAGCCCTGGGGCCCGCCGCCGTGCCCGAGGTATTGATGCTGCAGGAGTGGCTGGCTATCCGACTGCCCACTTTGATGCCCCGACCGCTAACCCCCAATGCCCCTGGTTTTAAGTTGCTTTCACACTGCACCGAAAAAACCAACGCCCCCGGAAGCCCGAAGGCATGGCAGCAGGTGTTTGCCGCGTTCGGCCTGCCGTTGGAGTTGGTCAATACCGGCTGCTGTGGAATGTCCGGCACCTACGGTCATGAGACGCGCAACGCCGAAACGTCCAGAACCATCTATGCCCAATCCTGGCAACCCCAGGTCGAGGCAGAGGAAAACACCGACAGGCTGCTGGCCACGGGGTATTCGTGCCGCAGCCAGGTGAAGCGTTTTTCGCATATAAGCTTACAACACCCCCTTCAAGCACTATTAGTGCAGCTGAAATCGAGCATTCCTTTTCACCGTAACAATATGCATAGAGAGCTGTGAAATGACCCAGTCCGTGTTTTTAGCCACCAATGCTATTCGAGACCGTTTCTCCAAAGCCATGTCGGTGATGTACCAAACGGAAGTCCCCCAATACGGCACGCTACTAAAGTTGGTTGAGCAGGTGAATCAGGAGACGCTTAGCCAGCAGCCAGAGTTACGCCGTCGACTGGAGGCCCAGGGCGAGCTTGCGCGCCTGAGCGTAGAACGCCACGGAGCGATTCGCGTGGGTTCAGCCGAAGAGCTATCCATGCTGCGCCGCCTGTTTGCCGTGATGGGCATGTATCCGGTGGGCTATTACGATCTTTCTGAAGCTGGGGTGCCGGTTCACTCCACCGCGTTTCGCCCTATTGAGGATGATGCGCTGGCCTGTAACCCGTTTCGTATTTTTACCTCGCTGCTGCGCCTGGAACTTATCGATAGTGAGCTGCTGCGCCAGCGTGCTGAGGAAATCCTCGCCCAACGAAATATTTTTACTCCCAATGTGCGTGAGCTGATTGAACGCTTTGAGTCACAAGGCGGGTTAACCTCAGAGGAAGCAGATCAGTTTGTTACCGAGGCCTTGGAAACGTTTCGTTGGCACCAGGATGCCACGGTCGATCTGGATACTTATCAAGCGCTGAGCGATGAACACCGCCTGATCGCCGATGTAGTGTGCTTTCGTGGGCCGCATATCAACCATTTAACGCCGCGCACGTTGGATATCGATGAAGTGCAGCGCCGCATGCCAAGCGTCGGTATGAACCCGAAGGCCGTCATCGAAGGCCCGCCGCGCCGTGAAGCGCCCATTTTGCTGCGTCAGACAAGCTTTAAAGCGTTAGAGGAGTCGATCCGCTTTGCAGGCGATAACCAAGGCACGCACACTGCTCGCTTTGGCGAAATTGAGCAGCGTGGCATGGCGCTAACGCCGAAAGGGCGCGCGCTTTATGATCAGCTGCTTAACGAAGGCCGCAAGCAAGCCATCGGGCTGGATAACAACGCTCACCAAGCCGTTATGGATAAGGTCTTTACCACCATGCCGGACAGCGATGAGGCAATGCGCCGCGAAGGTCTGGCCTACTTCCACTATCACCTCACAGAAGCCGGAAAAGCTGCTACAGGTGATGCCAGTACCGATATAGACGCCCTAATTGCCAAAGGTCTGGTGGAAGCACAGCCGATTACCTATGAAGACTTCTTGCCGGTCAGTGCGGCGGGTATCTTCCAGTCAAACCTGGGCGGCGGCGAAAACGAAGCCTATGCTGGCAATGCCAATCGTGAAGCGTTTGAAGAGGCGTTAGGCGCCCCGGTGACCGATGAACTGGCTCTTTATGCCGAACGGGAACAGGCTTCTAAACAGCGTGTGTTGGCCCAAATGAGCTCCACTGCATCCGTATGAGGCGCCATGCTAACAGTATGCGCCCTTAAGGGCGCATACGGCTAATGTAGCTTGGATTAGATCAGTACTCTTAAGCACTGGCCCGCATGATATAGCGCAAAGCCACTTTCATAAGCACAGCGCCATAGCGGGCGCGCTTTGATTTGCTTGGGCTGTGAAATTGGCAGGGGCAGCAGGCTATCGTCGCCACTGGCTATGTAGTGGGCAAAGCCTTCACCCACAACGGTACCCGTAGTCACACCACGCCCGTTATAGCCTGTCGCTGCTAGAATGCCGGGGGCTGGCTCAAACAGGCGCAGCGTATGGTCAGGCGTAAACGCGATCTTACCCGTCCATGTGTAGTCCCAACGTACTTTGCCAAGCGCTGGGAAGTAATGATTCTGAATGGTATCCGCCCAGCAACTAAGATAACTAAGTGGCTTACCTTCGCCCTTACCCAGACTGCCAAGCAGCAGCCGGCCCTCCTTATCACGGCGTATGCTACTTAGCACGGTACGGGTATCCCAGGCGCCTTGGCGCTCGGGAAGAATTGCATCGGCAGCATCACCGCTTAGCGGTTCTGAAGCAAGCTGGTAGTAGTGACCAATAAAAAAATGTTTGCGAACCTGGTTCCAGGCATCTTCTGTGTAAGCATTTGTGGCTATGACGACTTTATCGGCCGTTACGCTACCGTTGTGAGTCAATACGCGCCAACGGTCTCCTTGTCGCTCAATGCCCGTAACACCGCTTTGGCAGTAAAGCGTAGCCCCCAGATTATGAGCGGCACGGGCAAGCCCACGTGTATAAGCGCAGGGGTTTAGCGTGCCTGCCCGCTTATCCAGCAGCGCCGCTTTAATTTTTGCTGTCCCGGTGATCTGCTCGCAGGCGTCACCGGTTAATAAGGTAACGGGGGCGCCACGGTTTTGTAGCTGATCCCGGCGACGTTCAAGCTCTTGGCCTCCTTTGGCATTATGGCCAAGATGAAGTGTGCCTTCTCGTGTCGGGTCACACTGAATGCCGTAACGTTCAATAGTCTCGAACACTTTGGCGGGAGCACCGCCCAGCACGGTATTCGCACGCTCGCCTTTCTCTGCACCCAGAGCGGCTACGATATCGTCGGGTGGAATCCAAAGCCCTGCATTGACTAAGCCAACATTGCGCCCTGACCCACCGCTGGGGATATCCCCTGCCTCTAATAGCGTCGTTTTGATACCTTTTTCTGCCAAATGAAGCGCTGTGGAAAGGCCTGTTATACCTCCGCCCACCACGCAGACAGTCGCTTCTTCATGGTGGCCGAGTGACGGGTATTGGAAAGGCTCTTCTGTGCTTGTTTGCAGCCAAAGGCAGCGCTCGGAGAGGGCGGTTTGCATTTTATAATATCTCCTGAAAAAAGCGCAGGCCGGCTCAAGGGCCGACCTTGTTTGTTACGCTGTTGGTTGAGAGGAGAGCGTCGTTTTGGAGGGGGCGGCGGCATCCTCGTGGGGAATAAAACGGCCGGTTAACCCCCAAAGTAGGCCGAACAAGGGAGATAACCAGCAAGCAAAAGCGAAAGGCGCATATGCCAAGGTGGGGACACCGATGGTGGATGCCACAAAACCGCCGCCCATATTCCAGGGAATCAAGGGAGATGAAAGTGTGCCGTTATCCTCGATCGCGCGTGAAAGCGTTGATGTTTTATAACCCATCGCTTGATATTGCCCTTTCAGTAAGCGGCCTGGCAGTACTAGCGTGGTATAGACATCCCCGATGATGGTGCTGACCGCAAGGGTGGTGCCCGAACTTGTTGCGATCAGGCTAAAGCGCCCTTTAATCAAGCGCATCAACTGTTTAATAATTGCATCTACGGTGCCATAGGCCTCCAGCATGCCAGCAAAACCTAAGGCAAAGAACGTTAAAGTAACGACCCACGTCATTGAGAGTACGCCACCACTGCTTAACAGAGCATCAATCGCGGTATTGCCAGTGTTACTGCTAAAGCCATTTTGCATGGCATCAAATACTGCGTGCAGGGTTTCTCCCTGAACGCCAATCGCAACCAGCCCGCCTAGCGCTGCCCCGGTGAAAATAGTGGGGAAGGGTGGAAACTTGGCAAGTGCCAGGGCGATAACGACACACGGTGGAATCAGGGTTACCCAGGAAAGGGTAAAAGTGTCGTCCAAAGCTTGACGAAATGTGGCTATATCGGTGCTGTGCTCGAACTGTCCGCCATAGCTGGCACCCAGCCAGATATACAAAATAAGTGCTATCAACATGGCCGGCACGGTAGTCGCCATCATGCTGCGTATGTGCGTCCATAAATCTGTCTCACACACAGCTGGCGTTAAATTGGTGGTTTCTGACAAAGGCGACATTTTATCGCCAAAGAACGCGCCGGATACCAATGCCCCACCGGTCAAATACATGGGAATGCCGAGGCCCTCTCCGATCCCCATTAGGGCGAGCCCAAGGGTGCCGATAGTTCCCCAGGAGGTGCCTGTAGCAAGTGATACCAAAGCACTTACCAAGCAGGTAGCAACGAGAAAATACGATGGGGAGACAAGTTGGAAGCCATAGTACATCAGCGTTGGTACCGTGCCAGAAAGAATCCAAGTGCCGATAACCATGCCAACTGCCATGAGAATAAAAATCGCAGGTATACCTAGTTTGACTACCTCAAGCATCGAGTTTTCCATTCTTTGCCAGGGTACGCCGCGAATGCGCCCACAAAGCGCGCAAATCATAATGCCGAAAGCCAATGGGATGTGGGGGGTGAAGTCTGAGAAAACAAAAAACTGCAAAATCAAAATAGCAGTGGTGGCAAGGAGCGGTAATATTGCCATCACTAAACCCGGCGTCGGGCCGATTTGGACATCGTCACGCATAAATCACCTTCTTTTTATTTTATCGTGAGGGCCCGACAAGTGAGGGCCCTCAATAGCGAGAGGTTTAGTCGAATTTAATTCCTTGAGCTAAAGGCAGTTCTCGAGAGTAGTTGACGGTGTTTGTCTGGCGACGCATATAGCTTTTCCAAACGTCAGACCCTGATTCGCGGCCGCCACCGGTTTCTTTCTCGCCGCCAAAGGCGCCACCGATTTCAGCGCCGCTCGGGCCAATATTAACGTTGGCAATACCGCAGTCACTGCCTACCGCGGATACGAACGTTTCAGCTTCGCGTACGTCGGTAGTGAAAATGCACGATGACAAACCCTGGGGAACATCGTTATTAGTGGCAATTGCTTCGTCTAACTCTTTGTAAGTAAGTACATACAGAATGGGGGCAAAAGTTTCATGTCTCACCAGCGAATTTTGCTCGGCCATCTCAACGATCGCCGGAGCAACGTAGTAGCCGTTATCGCTACCGGCAATCTCCACACGGTCACCGCCAAACACTTCAGCGCCATGCTCTCGCGCTTTGGTCAGCACGCTCTGCATTGCATCAAAGGCTTGGTGGTCGATCAGTGGCCCAACTAGGTTGCCTTTAAGCGGGTTGCCAATGGAAATGGCGCTATAGGATTTCTTCAGACGGGCTAGCACTTCGTCTTTAATGGATTCGTGCACAACCAGACGGCGCAGGGTAGTGCACCGCTGGCCAGCAGTGCCTACTGCTGAAAAAAGAATTGCACGGGTTGCCATATCCAGGTCCGCGCTTGGAGCGAGCACCATGGCGTTATTACCGCCCAGCTCAAGAATGCTACGGCCAAAACGTGCTGCCACCTTGGGACCTACTTCACGGCCCATGCGCGTGCTGCCAGTGGCACTGATAAGAGCAATACGAGGGTCATCCACCAACTGCTCACCAGCTTCTCGCTCGCCAATAATCACTTGGCTTAGGTGCTTGGGAGCATCGTCACCAAACTGCTCAATAGCGCGATCCAGTAGTGCCTGACAGGCTAGTGCGGTTAAGGGAGTTTTTTCTGATGGCTTCCAAAGCAAACTGTTGCCACAAACCAGGGCGAGTGCAGCATTCCATGCCCAAGGAGCTACCGGAAAATTGAAGGCCGTAATCAGTCCAATCGGACCTAGGGGATGCCAGCTTTCACGCATATGGTGGCCTGGTCGCTCGGAAGCGATGGTCAGACCGAACAGTTGTCGTGACTGACCAACGGCAAGGTCGCAGATATCGATCATTTCCTGCACTTCGCCAAGCCCTTCCTGCAAAATCTTGCCGCACTCCCATGTTACTAGTTCACCCAGTGCTTCTTTATGCTGGCGTAGTTGATCGCCGAATAAACGAACTAGCTCGCCGCGGCGGGGAGCAGGAACACTTCTCCAGGCAAGAAAGGCTTCTTCGGCGTTGGCGATCGCTGTATCCACTTCGCTTTGTGAGGCCACTTTTAGGCGTCCAATTTCACTGCCATCGACTGGCGTGGTCACCACAAGATCTCCGCCTTGATATTGATGAGTTGCCACGCCCATTTTTTCCATTAGAGAATGAATCATTCTTATACCTCGTATTATGTTTTGAATCGCATGGATGTGATGCCAGTATTGCTAGGCTTTGAGCAAGCGTTCAAACGATGATTAAGAAAAATATCATTCTTTTTTTTCATTAAGTGGGGTTGGCATGCGCCGTAATCATTTGCCGTCTTTAACGGCTTTGCACTGTTTTGAGGCAGCTGCACGGCACCTTAGCTTTACTCGTGCGGCAGATGAATTAAGCCTGACGCAAAGCGCGGTAAGTAAGCAGGTCGCGCAACTTGAAACTACTTTGCTACACCCTCTGTTTCGGCGAGTGAGAAAGCGCCTTCACCTGACGCCGGAAGGTGCTGTGTACCTAGGTGAGGCGCGTAAAATTTTGGCTCAGGTAGAGATGTCGACACGCTATATGCAGTCGTACGGGGTGGAATCAGACGTGCTCAATGTGGCAACTTTGCCAACCTTTGGAGCACGTTGGCTAATCCCACGGTTGAATGGGTTTCGCCATCAGCACCCCTCTATCAATCTCAATATTTCCAATCGCTCAGAGCCATTCGATATGCAAAAAGAGCGTATTGAAGTGGCTTTCTTTTTTGGCCACGGGGTATGGCCGAGGGCGGAGTGCATTAAACTATTGGACGAGGAGCTGGTTCCTGTTTGTGCACCTTCGACGATTAAGCAAAAGGGAGTGGATACCCCCTTGGCACTAACTGGTTTGGTGTTATTACAGGTGTCCACTCGCCCCGAGGCGTGGCACGAATGGTTCGACGCGCAGTCGCTCTATACGGAACACAGTTATCACGGCCCGCGATTTGATACGTTTTATATGGCATTACGCGCAGCGCGTGCGGGCTGCGGTGTGGCGCTGGTACCGAAATTTCTAGCTCAAGAAGAGCTTGACGAAGGCAAACTGATTATTCCTTGGCAATTCTCGTTAAAAAGCAAGGATGCTTACTACATGGCATATCCAGAACATATGACGGAACTTTATAAAGTACGCGTTTTTATCGAGTGGATTTGCCAGCGTTTGGATTAATAGCGGCACTGGCCGTAATGTGCTCGACGAAGCGGCGTACTTTACCCAGTTCACCCAGGTGCTCAGGGTAAACAAGATAATACGCGCTCTCGCTGTATAACCGATGCGGCCAGGCGAGTACAAGGCGCTCGGCGGCCAACTCTTCATCCACGGTAAAGTGTGGCACTAAAGCAACGCCCCCACCTGCCATGGCGGTGCGTACCAGCATGGGGAAGGTTTCAAAACGAGTGCCGTGGTAGCTGCGATCAGTGGTGATCTGTTGTCCTGCAAACCAGTGGTGCCAGGCATCCGGGCGGGTAGAAAGGTGAAGTAGTTGCAGCTGGGCCAAGTCACTCGCAGTATGGATAGGGTGTTGAGCCAGAAGCGATGGAGCGGCAACCGCGACCATCTCCTCATCTACCAGTTTATGGCAAGCAAGATTAGGCCAACTACCGTGACCATAAAACAGAGCAATATCGATATCTTGTTGTTCAAGGGCAAAGTCTTCAACCCTGTCGTGAAATTCCAGGCTAATGCCCGGGTTTGCAGCTAAAAAGGGGGGTAGCTTGTCCGCTAGCCAACGGCTGCCAAAGCTTGGCAAAGTGGCCACTTTAAGCACTTCGCTATTGCCGCTATAAGTCATGATGGCGTGAGTCGACATCTCTATCTGGGCGAGTACCTTGCGTACGTCGCTTAAGAAGATGGCGCCCTCTGGTGTCAGCACAAGCGTGCGTCTTACGCGGCGAAATAGCTTATGCTGCAGCGTAGATTCAAGGTGGGCGACCTGCTTGCTGACCGCACTCTGGGTCAGGCTTAACTCATCGGCCGCCCGGGTAAAGCTCATATGGCGCGCCGCCGCCTCGAAACACTGCATGGCGGCGGTTGAAGGAAGGTTGCGTGAGGCCAAGGGGGATGCTCCTGATAACCTGTGAATCACCCCGGCAGCCAAGCACCGGGGTAATGTTGAGGTGATCATAACTCATGAAGCGAGTGGCTGAGCATCCTGGAAAGCATCCTTTCGACGTGACTGCCACCAGCCAATGGCTGCCATGGCAATCAGTCCTAAGCCGCTGGTCATTAGTTCAGGGACGACCATGGCAAGCCCGGCGGCCAAGAGCACTAGACGCTCCCATACGCGGGAGTCGCGAATAAAGTAACCCAGTAATGCGCTGCTGACGCCCATGATGCCGAGTAGTGAGAAGGCCAACGCACTGATCAACCCAAGCGGTGTAGGGTCTACCAATACCAGCATAGGATTATAGATAAATGCGTAGGGGATGATAAAGGCCCCTATGGCCAATTTAACGGCGGTAAAGCCGGTCTTCATCGGATTAGCCTGAGCGATGCCTGCGCCGGCAAAGGCCGCCAAGCACACTGGCGGGGTGATATCCGCGATGATGCCGAAATAAAACACGAACAGGTGTACTGCCATGGGGGGCAGGCCAAACTCGTTGATCAGCGCTGGTGCCGCGATGGTGGCCGTCACCACATAGTTGGCCGTGGTGGGTAGGCCCATGCCCAGCACAATGCAGGCGACCATGGTGAACAGCAGGGCAAGTATCAACACGCCGTCTGCTAGACTGATGATACCGGCTGCAAATTTCGCCCCCATGCCGGTCATGCCCACGACGCCTGCAATGATGCCTGCACACGCGACGGCGGCAATGACCGGCAAGGCCACGCGAGCCCCCTGTTCAAAGATATTGAGAACGCCTTTCAAGGTAGGTCGCGTCTCTTTACGCACCAGGCTCACCGCAAAGGCACAGGCGATACCCAGCAAGGCCGCCCGCTGAGCCGTAAACCCGATGCTGATCGTGGTCACGATAACCAGCAGCGGCAGCAGCATGTAGCCCTTTTCCAGCATCAGCTTGCGCTTGCTGGGCAACTGATCCTTGGGAAGTCCCAGAATGCGGTGACGCTTGGCTTCAAAGTGGACGCCAATAAAAATACCGGTGAAATAGAGAATGGCCGGAATCAACGCGGCAAACATGATCTCCCGGTAAGAGACCCCCACATACTCCACCATGATGAAGGCAGCCGCCCCCATCAGCGGCGGCATGATTTGCCCGCCGGTTGAGGCTGAGGCTTCAATGGCGCCTGCGACTTCAGGCTTGAAGCGAGCATTCTTCATCATCGGGATAGTGAACGAGCCCGAGGCAACGGTATTACCGATTGAGCTTCCGGAAATCATGCCTTGTAGTGAGCTTGCCATGACGGCTGCTTTCCCTGCTCCGCCGGTAAAACGGCCGGTGGCAGCAAACGCCAGATCGTTAAAGAAGCGGCCCACGCCGGTATGCATCAATACCACGCCGAAGAATAGAAACAGGAAGATAAAGCGCGCCGATATTTGCAGCGGTGTGCCAAATACCCCGCTTTCTCTAAACCATAAATATGGCGAGATCTGCTCAAGGGCAAAACCCGGATGCGAGAGTAAAGGACTCGGAATCAAGTTGCCAAACAGCGCGTATAGAATCGCTAACGTAGCCATGATGACAATGGGCATGCCAACGGTACGGCGGGTTGCCTCCAGAACAAACAGTACGCCGAGCACGGCTATGGTGAGATCAAACGTAGAGTAGCCGGTAATCCGGGCGCGCAGCACCTCTTCATAAAAAATGATTTTATAATAGGCTGCAAAGGTTGCCGCGAAGGCCAGTACGATGTCGTACCAGGGAACACCATGGCGAGGGCCAGTGCCACGTGTGGCAGGAAATAGGATGAATATCATCCCAAGGGCCATGCCGAGGTGAACCGCGCCTTGCTGCTGCGAGGGAAGCGTGCCGAAATACGCGGTGTATAGATGGAAGCAGGTGAGGGATACGCCCATCAGGGTAATGAGCCACGCCCATTTGCCTAATTGGAGCGGCGAGCGTATCTGCGACTCGCGATCATATTTCTCTAATAGCGATGCTTCGTCAGGAGTTTTTTTTTATCCACGTTTAAGCCTCATGCGGATGACGCCGCTGGTTTACCCAGCGGCGGGAAGGGATCACAAATTAATTGGCCAGGTCGCCCAGACTTTCGATCTCGGAGCGGTCACGAGTGACAATCTGGATGACTTCCGGGTAGATATGCCCGATGAATGCGACGTTATCGATAGCACCACCGTCGAACTCACCACGGCCTGCAACGGCGTCTTGCGCTGGGGCGTGAACCGTCATCCCCAGGTCCATATTGTTATCGCGGATGCTGACCAGGTTCTCGATGGAGGCACCGGTTTCGATGTTGGTAAAATTCTGGCCATCCAGGTAACGATTCCAGATAGTCGCCATTTCGCCACCCAGTGGGTAGTAAGTACCGCCTTGGCTACCGGTGCCCAGAACGAATTCACTTTTCGGTTCGATATCACCAAGCTCTGCCACGGGGTTATCGACCGTCAGCCCTTGCTCCTCATAGTAGCGCTTGGCACCAGGGTGAATCGGCAGGCCTTCAGAGCCGTTCAAGGCATTTTCCAGGGTCATGAAGGCTGACTGAGCGTGTGTATTCTCTTCAGCGTGTTGATGCATCAAACGCGCCAGCTCATAGCCGAGTTCTTCATCAATCGTCTGGGTATTGCCGACCAAGACAGCGTAGGCCGTGATGGTTTCTACATCCTGGTCCTGAAAGTCGTAGCTACCTGCGGGAATCGTGAAACGCTTATAGGCACTATTGGCTTCTATGTAGTCGATCGCCTCGTCACTTAGACCCAATAGTCGAGCGTCACCGCTTGAAGCCTGCAGGTTTTCAATACTACCTGAAGGCAAACCAAGAATGCCGATCGAAATATCAATGTTGCCATCTTGTACGCCATCAAGTGCAGCGCCAAAGCCCTCTTGATACGTGCTGTATTTGTCCTTGCCTATACCGTAGGCATCAAACAGCAGTTGGGAAACGCTTTGCGTTGTACTGGCAGGAGGCCCAATAGCGATATTAGGCTTACTGTCACTACTACATCCCGCTAGTAAAAGACCAGCACTTAAGCCACAGCAGACCTTGGACAGGTAAGGTTTCATATTAACTCCTGCTAATAAAATTATTTTTAATAATTCAGATGCGCCCATAGCTCGATCAAGTCTTCGCTTTATGAGTGAAGAGTGACTAAGCGGAAAAGAGAGCGGAAAATAGACTGGCTATTGTTCACACACACGGGGCAGCAGACAAAAGAAATTAAGTTGCGTATGCATTCCATTTTCTCATAGTCAGAGTGAGAATTGCTTGTCAGCTAATTACAAAAGCACCATTTACATGAAATTAAATTTCATAAGTTACTTATAACTAGGGGAGCGGCGTAGCTTAACGCTGTAAAATGCTAGTTAAAATTAGCATTGTTTGTATTCAATGTGGGAATGCATGGCCTCATACAATAAGGCCATGCACATCACATTCAGATGAGAAAGATTTACCAGAGTCGCTAGCTGTCAATAATGCCCTGCTCCCGGGCCATGGCGAACGCCGCTTTCGGGCCATCCCAAAGGGAGGGCAGCAGAATCAAAGATACCGGCACGGCGGTAATCACGATGAATTGCTGCAGCGCGGCGATCTGGCCTTCACGCATGGCCAGCAGTACCGCGGCCATGATCGTCATGGTCACGCCCCAGAAGGCGCGTAGAAACGGGCTGGGCTCGTCGTGGCCCGCACCGACCATGGCAATGGAGTAGCTCATGGAGTCGCCGGTGGTGGCCACGAAGATGGTCGTCAGCAGCAGGATCGCCAGCGCCATCCAGGTGCCGCCGGGCAATGCCTGGGCCAAGGCGAGCGTGGCGATGTCGAACTGAAAGTTCGTCAGCGCATCGGTCAGATCGATCACGCCGGTCAGTTGGTAGTAAATGCCCGAGCCGCCCAGCAGCGTGAACCAGACCGTGGTGGCGATGGGAGCGATGACCGCCACGGCCAGGATCATCTCGCGAATGGTGCGCCCGCGGGAGATACGCGCCACGAAGATCGCCATCAAGGGCGCAAAGGCGATGAACCAAGCGTAGAAGAACACGATCCACCACTGCATCCAATCCGCCGGTGCGGTTTCCGCGGTGGTGGTGACCATCTTGAAGAAGTCGTCCAGATACGTGCCCATGCCGGCAAAGTAGCTGTTGAACAGAAACAGTGTCGGCCCGAACAAAAAGATGACCGCGCCGATGCCCAGCGCCAGCATGACATTGAAGCGGCTCAAGAGCTGCATGCCCTTGTGCACACCGCTGACCGCGGAAAGCACGTACACCATGCCCAGGGTCGCCAGAACCAAAAGCCGGGTAACGAAGGTGTTGGGCAGCCCAAACAGCACCTCGAGGCCATGGCTGACCTGGGTAGCCAGAAAACCGACCGGCCCGACGGTGCCCGCTACTACCGCCAGTACGCAGCAGGTATCCACCACGCCACCCAACGGACCACGCATCACGCGCTCGCCGAATAACGGGTAGAGCAGGGTGCGCGGTTGCAGTGGCTGGCCTTTCACGTAGTGGGCGTGGGCCAGCACAATCGCGGTGAGCGAACCCAGTATCGCCCAGCCGACGAAGCCCCAGTGAGTGAACGACTGCGCCAGTGCCCCGGGCACCGCGGCGGCCACGCCCGGGTCGGTGTCGAAGGTAGGCGGTACGTTCACGAAGTGATAGATCGGCTCACCGGCGGCGAAAAAGACGCCCCCACCGCCCAGTAGCGTACACAGGATAATCGAAAGCCACTTGAAGGTACTCAGCTCTGGTTTATCCAGGTTGCCGATCTTGGCGTTGCCGGCTGGGGTCAGCACAAGTCCGATGGCGATAAAGAACGTCAACAGCATCAGAAACTGGAAGTAGGTGCCGAAGGTCAGCGCGCTCCAGGCAAAACCCTGGCTGATCGAGTCGGCGACAAGGTCCAGGTCGTAAAAGGAAAGTGATAGAAAAAGCACGATAAATCCGATGCTTAGCGTGAGTACGATGGGATCGCCAAGCGATGGGTGCTTAGGGCTTTCAGCACCGGAGGTTGGTTGGTTCATCAATAAGAACACCTTGGGTGGAACATGAGGAAACAGCGCAAATGCGGAAAGCGCAGCAAAAAAAAAGCGCCATTCATTGAATGGCGCGAGGACAGGAAACTGGCGCTAGTATATCGTGCCACTAGACCAAAGTCGAACGCGATTAAAGGGGAGGCTTAAAATAAAGGCTGGAAAACAGGCCAATGCTCCCTATTGAAGCACTGCGAAAACAGCGACAGTGCTTCTACTGGCGGGCCATTCGCACCCATCGCCGCTTTTGCTACCAGTGGTACAGCAACGAGGCGCTGGTGGTGTTATCGGTACGTTCGCTGGCATCATCCGGCGGTTGAGAGTTGTGCTTAACCTCATGCGACAAGCGTAACGACATGCGAGAGTTGAGCCGTGCGGTGAGCGCGGTTAGCGATCTGCCTGTGGTGTTTTTATCGGTATATTCCACCGACATTTCCTGATCAATATCGGCGTAATCCGAAAACCCCCAGTGATAGACCAGAGCGGTATAGGCAACCGCGAGCTGTTCATTCTCAGCTTCCCGCAAGCGGTCATTACGGTAACCAGGACCGGCCTCAAGCGAGAGTGAATGGCGCGAGCCTTCTAACAGCTGACGCCCATACCCGCCAATCACGGAAAGCTGTTGGTCGTAGCCCGCAAAGCGATCTTTCTCCCAGCGGGCAAATCCAAAGACATAGTGCGGGCCTTTAAAATCGTAGCGCTCGCGGGCAGCGAGCAAATATTGTTCGGCGCTGGTTTCGCCATCCTTGCTCACGTTGCGCACCTCGCCGCGCAGCGAGTGAATAAAATTGCCGGTTAGCCAGGTCAGGCGGGTTTTGCCAATTAGCGTCTGGCTATTGGTGTTGCCGGAAAGGTGCGTAAAGCCAAGTTCAGCATCGCCACTAAAAACCGGCGCGTCGTCGGTAGGCGGCGGAGGTGCATAAAAAGGGTTAGCGACCGCGGGGCTGACAAGCACAACGCTTAAAAAAGCAGTACTGGCAAACAGGTAACTGCTCGACGAAATAACGCGTTTAAATATGCTGAACACCCAGCGCCTCCCTAATGACATAAAAGATGGCGATTAACGCCCCCTTACCGCGCATGTCATAATGACGCTGTCACGCACTTTGAGTTCCACCATGACTAATTCCCGCCCCCGTACCTTAGCTGAATTACAGCGCTGGCGCCGTACGCGTACTAAACGGCGTTGGTATAAACGCAGTTTCCGTTTGCAAGTGATGTTGTTGGTGGGGTTGCTGCTGGCCGGCATGCTACTGGCTCAGGGGGCATATCTCAATCATCGTAAGGCCGATATCATCAACCATCAAATGGGTGAGCGGGCGTTGGCGGTGGCGAAAACAGTGGCCGGTATGCCCCAAATCGTTAGCGCCTTCGCGACTCCCGAGCCGGCGATGATTATTCAGCCACTGGCAGAACGGGTGCGTATAGAAACCGGAGCGCGCTATGTGGTCGTGGGTAATGCGCAGTCGATCCGCTATTCACACCCCGTGCCTGAGCGCCTTGGCGAGGCGATGGTGGGCGGCGATAACGACCAGGCGCTGATTTATGGGCAGTCCTACGTGTCCGAGGCGACCGGCACGTTAGGCACCGCCATGCGCGGAAAAACGCCCGTTTGGGATGAAGAGGGCAATATTATCGGGCTCGTTTCCGTCGGCTTTATGATGGATCGGGTCGAGATGGATGTTGCCCGTTACACAAGCTTTGGTTGGGCACTGGTCGGGCTGATGATTGTGCTGGGGTTTGCCGGGGCATACTGGCTTTCCCAGCACCTTAAAAAGGTCATTTTGGGGCTGGAGCCTTATGAAATCGCCCGCTTGGCGATGGAAAAAGAAGCGATTCTGCAGTCCATTCACGAGGGTATTCTGGCGGTTAATCGGGATGGCCACATCACGCTGGTCAACCAGCAGGCCAAACGCTTTCTTAACCTGCCCGATGAGCACGTCATACTGGGGCTGCCGATTCAGGACGTGGTGCCTAACACCCGTTTACTGGAAGTGCTGAAGCACGGTGAGCAGGAGTTTGACCAGCAGATGTGGCTGGGCGATCACCCGGCCATCGTCAATCGGGTGCCCATTCTGCATGAGGGTGAAATTGAAGGAGCAGTGGCCACGTTTCGTAGCCGCCGCGAAATTGTCGACCTTTCCCAAGCGCTTACCCAGGCAAGCCGCGATGTGGATATGCTGCGCGCCCAGGCGCATGAGTTCTCCAATAAG
The DNA here is from genome assembly GCF_052378165.1 of Halomonas sp. AOP30-A1-24. NCBI lineage: Bacteria > Pseudomonadati > Pseudomonadota > Gammaproteobacteria > Oceanospirillales > Halomonadaceae > Halomonas > Halomonas sp. AOP30-A1-24. Next base: position 71,589 of record NZ_JBQSXL010000006.1, on the reverse strand, counting down.
CTCTATACCATTTCAGGGCTTCTCCAGCTTGAGCGCATCGATGAAGCGCTGGCGCTGATTTATCAGGAAACCGAGCGGACTCAGGCGCAAATGAGTTTTTTGATGCGCCATGTTGCCGACACAGTGCTCAGCGGCACGTTGCTGGGTAAGCTTACCAGGGCGCGCGAGCTGGGCGTAACGCTTGAGATCGACGAGCAGAGCTCGCTCTCCTGCCCACTAACGCCCACTGGACAAGAAGTCATGATGAGCGTGGTCGGTAATCTACTGGATAATGCCTGCCATGCCGCGCTTAATGGCCCCAATAGCAGTATGCCCAGCGTGCGGCTGTTTTTCACCGACCTGGGGGAGCAATTGCTGCTCGAAGTAGAGGATAATGGGCCAGGCGTGCTCCCTGAACATGCTGAATCGATATTCGAGGAAGGCTTTTCTACCAAAACGGGCAAGCACAGCGGTATCGGCCTGGCGCTGGTGGCAAGGTTGTGTCGCCAGCATGGCGGAGCCATCACGCTTGAGGAGAGCGAACTGGGCGGAGCCTGCTTTATTGCGGTGCTGGACCGCTCGCTATGCGCTGAACCTGATACGCACGACTCACCATAATAATGACGACCGTAAGAGGAGTGAGCATGCCTGCAGCTCAATACGGCATTCTGATTGTCGAAGATGATTTTCGCATTGCCGATATTCATAAAGCGTTTGTTGAACAGGACGAAGGCTTTTATATCGCAGGCGTTGCCCGTAACGGTAGCGAAGCCAAGGCGTTAATGGCGGAACAGGCTGCCGCTATCCACCTGGTATTGCTGGACGCCTATCTGCCTGATGTGGAAGGGCTGGAGCTTCTATGGGCGATCAGGCGTGACTATACCCATGTGGATATTGTGATGGTCACCGCTGCCCGTGAGGTAGAAACCATCAGCGAGGCGCTGCGTGGGGGCGTATTTGATTATCTGATCAAACCGATTGAAGCTGCCCGCATGGGGCAGATGCTGGCGCGTTTTCGTCGTGAGCGCGAGGCGCTTTCAGGGCGTAATGAGATGAACCAGGACGAGCTGGATCACGTGTTTAAAAGGCTGCAGCCAGGCGAGGCGCCGCGCCCGACGTCCAGCGCGCTGCCCAAAGGCATCGACCGGCTAACGCTGCGCCGAGTGGGGGAGGCCATGGCCGCCGAGGCGGCGCCGCTAACCGCCATGCAGGTTGCCCGCATTATGGGCGCTAGCCGCTCAACGGCCCGGCGCTACCTGGAGTTTTTGGTGGCTGAACAAAGAGTCAGTGCTGAACTTGGCTATGGTGATGTGGGTCGGCCAGAGCGGCGCTATCAACTGCTTGAGGCAGCCCATAGCTGGCTCAAGTCGCTTTAGGTTGGCTGGTTGGCGTGCTCTGTGAACAAAATGAACAAAATGCCCACAAAGAACATTTTGTTTTTTATGTTCACAAGCTTGCCGTAAAGGGGCAGCGTCTTCTAACGTTCGCGGCGTAACCACGACATAATAACAGTGGACCACACAACAACATATATATGTGGAGAACGCCAAATGACCGCACTTTCCTTGAAGCGCTTAGCCGTGATCGCTCTACCGATGGCTGCCTTGGCAGGCATGACGACCTCTGTTCAGGCACAAGAGTGGACACCGAGCAAATCGGTTGAGTTCGTGGCACCCGCCAATCCGGGTGGCGGCTGGGATACGCTGGTACGCACTGTATCGCGCGTTATTCAGCAAGAAGGGCTTGCTGACGAGAACTATGCGGCTATTAACGTACCTGGCGGCGGCGGTGCCGTGGCTTGGGCGCAAATCGCTCGTGATAGCGGTAATCCGCATAAGCTGTTTGCCACCAGCCCGCCGATTATTCTGGTGCCTCTGGCCGGTGCCTCACGCTATGACCACACTGATTTCACGCCAGTTGCTCGCCTGATCACTGACTACTCCATTGTGCTGGTGTCGGCGGACTCTGAGTACGAGACGATCAACGACCTGTTTGATGCGCTCAAGGAAGATCCCAGCTTAAGCGTAGGCGGCGGCAGTGCACCTGGCTCCATGGATCATATCTCTATTGCGGGCCTGGCATCCGCAGCGGGCCTTGAGGCATCAAGTGTCAATTACATTCCGTTCTCCGGCGGTGGCGATGCCATGACCAACCTGATGGGCGGTCATATTGAAGCGGTGATTACCGGTGCCGGTGAGTCGGTGGGGCAACTGGGTGAAGGCAGCCAGATCCGTGCGCTAGGTGTCTCTTCACCGGAGCGCCTGGGTGGCGGTCTGGCCGAAGTGCCAACCTATCAAGAGCAGGGTGTGGATTACACCTTCGATATTTGGCGCGGCATAATGGGCACCCCGGATATGCCGGAAGAAGCAGTGACCTACTATCAGGACCTGTTTGCCGAAATGCTCGAAACTGATGGTTGGCAGGAAGCTCGCGACCAGTTGGGCTGGATCGATGCCTACCAGAACAGTGAAGAGTTCAGTGTCTTCCTTGATGAGCAGCAAGAGCAGTTCAGCGGCGTGTTAAGCGAACTGGGCCTACTGCGTCAATAAATAACCTATAGTGCTATAGCGTGTTATCCCGGTGGCCTCGTTGTGCCGCCGGGAATGCCTGTTCGTGACGATTAGGTACGTGCTCCTCGGAGAAACTCCAATGACGAAATTAAATACCAATCAGTGGTTAGCGCTGGTGTTGGCATTAGTGGCGGCTGCGTATATCGCCATGGCATGGCAAATCCCTACCTTTCCCTTGCCGCGGCCGGTCGACTCTGACCTGTTCCCTAAAGTGCTCGGCTTTTCGCTGCTGATTCTCTCTGTGTTTCTGTTTTTCGAGAAACCCTCACCGCTTGCCGGTGCCGATGAGATTGATCACGACGCGCAACAAGGCCCGCTGCTGATGACGCCATGGGGACGCGTGATTGTTACGTCACTGGCCATTGCCGCATATGCGCTACTGCTGGTGCCATTGGGGTTTGTACTGGCCTCAACGCTTTTGTGCACGGGGTTAACGGCTTACTACGGCTATCGTCGTCATGTGGTCAATCTGGTGACATCGCTAGGGGTGGTGCTGGCGCTGTATCTGACGATGACACAGGTGATGGACGTTTACTTGCCGACCGGTGTTATCCCTTTCTAACGCCGACTTGCTAATGCCTCCTGCGCCGTTTCTGGGCTGGTTTTTAAGCTGGTTTTTAAGCTAGTTTTTAAGAGAGTAGATCCCATGGATGCCTTAAATAATTTGATGTACGGCTTCGGCATCGCGCTTGAGCCTATCAATATCGCTTACGTTTTTGCCGGTGTGTTTGCCGGTACGATCATCGGCATGCTGCCCGGCCTTGGGCCGATCAGCGCGCTGGCTTTAATGATTCCCATCACCTTTGCCATGGAGCCGTCATCCGGCTTGATCCTAATGGCAGGGGTGTACTATGGCGCCATTTTCGGTGGTTCCACCTCCTCTATCCTGCTCAATGCCCCGGGCGTTGCAGGTACGGTCGCCACGTCTTTTGATGGCTACCCAATGGCCAAGAAAGGCATGGCGGGTAAAGCGCTGGCCATTGCCGCCTACTCCTCGTTTGTGGGTGGGACCGTCTCGGTTATCTTCTTGATGTTGGTCGCGCCCTTGCTCTCCAAGGTAGCGGTAAGCTTTGGCCCTGCTGAGTACTTTGCATTAATGGTGCTGGGCTTAACCGCCGTGGTCTCATTGTCGGATAAGTCGCTGATCAAAGGCCTCATTGCCGCTGTGGTTGGGGTGATCATCTCGATTGTGGGCATCGACCTGCAAACCGGTACCGAGCGCTTTACCTTTGGCTCTATTCAACTGCTGGATGGCATCGACTTCCTGGTCGTGGCATTGGGTATCTTTGCGTTAGCCGAAGTGTTCTACATGCTGCTGCGCGGCGGTGGCGGTAAAGAAGCCCCGCGTAATGCCATTGGTTCGTTAAAACTCACTCGAAGTGAAGTAAAAGAGATTGCAGGCCCTGTCAGCCGTAGCTCTGTACTTGGGTTCTTTACTGGCGTACTGCCGGGCGCGGGGGCGACGATTGGCTCGTTTCTGGGCTACAGCATGGAAAAGCGTCTTGCCAAAGACGGTGACACCTTCGGTAAGGGTAATATTAAAGGCGTTGCGGCGCCGGAAGCAGCCAACAACGCGGCGTGTACCGGCTCGTTTGTACCGCTTTTAACCTTGGGTGTACCGGGCTCGGGCACCACGGCGGTACTGCTGGGCGCGCTACTGGTGATGGGCGTTACACCCGGCCCGATGATGCTTGAGCAACGCCCGGATGTGTTCTGGGGCGTGGTAGCCAGTATGTATATCGGTAACATCTTCCTGCTGGTCTTGAACCTGCCGCTGATCCCGCTGATTGCCAAAATACTCGACCTGCCCAAGCCGCTGCTGCTCTCGCTGATTCTGATTTTCTGCATGATCGGCGTGTATGGCATGAGCTTTAGCGTGTTTGACCTGTTGCTGCTGTTGGGCTTTGGTCTGTTGGGCTTGGGCATGCGTCTGTTTGGCTTCCCGGCGGCGCCGCTGATCCTGGCGTTGATTCTGGGCAATATCATGGAAGAATCCATGCGCCGTGCGCTGCAGATCTCCGGCGGTGACTGGATGACGTTTATTGATAAGCCCATTTCACTCTCGCTGCTGGTAATTGCATTACTGTCACTTGGCTTACCGCTGCTGAAGAAGCGTCGTAAACGCGCTATTGCCGAGTAGACGGTATTGTCTCAACATTGGACGCGTGGCTGATAAGCGCCCTGGGTTAACCCAGGGCGCTTTTTTAAGCGCTAGCGCTGCTCTTCGGCAGCTTCACGAAGGCGCTCCATAGTGATTTCCTGAACGGCGCCATGGCTGCTTCGGATATGCGACCCCAGGCGTTGGGCGGCGAGCTGAGCATCGTTTTCGTCAAGAGCCGTCAGAATGGCGGCGTGTTCGCGATAGGTGGCATCAACCCGATCATCGCGGGTGAAGTCCAGGCGTCGAATGACGCGCAGGCGCTCGGTAATTTCACGATGAATACGGCTCATCTCCTGATTGCCAGCGGCCACCACTAAATCGCCATGGAAACTTTCATCCAGTGCACGAACCGTACTGCCCACCGCCCGATCAGCGTGGCTGGCGGGATTCCAGATATCGCGTAAAGTTCGCAGCACCAGCGGCTTTTCAGGCAGGGCACAAAGCTTGTGAACGGCCGCCTGTTCCAGAGTAATGCGTAGGTCGTAGAGTTCAGCGATCTTCTGGAAGTCCAGCGGCTTCACCTGCCAGCCGCTGCGAAAGAACACATCGACATACCCCTCTCGCTGGAGCTGAAAAAGCGCTTGGCGCACCGGGGTTCGGCTTGCCTCCAGCCGGTCACCGATATCGCCTTCGCTAAATTTATCGCCGGGAAGAAGGCGAAACTCGAAAATATCGTCTTTCAACGCATCGTAGACACGGTCAGCGATGGATGATTTACGCAACGCCATGGCAATAGGCCTTATTGAGAGAGGCCGCCGCATGATGCGACGGCACGCCAGCAGCAATGTGAATGCCTTAAACTTCAATACTCAGCAGCGGCTCCCCTAGCGTTACCGCTCGGCCCGGGGTGACGTGCAGAGCGCTTATTGTGCCAGAGTGTGTCGCCATGACTTCAAATTCCATCTTCATGGCTTCAACAATCACCAACGGATCGCCTTTGATGACGCTATCGCCGGGTTGCACAAGGCACTTCCAGATATTGCCCGCAATCTCGGCACTGATCAGCTCGCCATAGCCAGCCAGGTCATCTGCCTCTGCGGGGGGCGGCGCTTTGGCCAAACGGTCCAGGGCCTTCTCTTCGCTTTCACGCCATAGCGCAACCTCTTTTGCGTAGGCGTCTTGTTGAAGGGCGCGAAATTCGGCGATGGCCTGCTGGTGGGCATCTAAAAATGTCTGGTGTGATTTCAGGTCAAACGTATCTTCCTCGATCTCGATGGTTAGCTTACCCGCCCTAAACTGATCGCGCAGGTTATCCAGTTCATCCTCGCTGACCGGGTAGTAGCACACCTGATCGAAAAAGCGCAGTAGCCAGGGGGCGCCTTCTGAAAACTGTTTGTTTTTTAGATGCTTGTTCCAGATGGGTAGAGTGCGCCCCACCAGCTGATAGCCACCGGGCGAGTCCATGCCATAAATACACATATAAATGCCGCCGATGCCGACCGTGCCTTCGGCGGTATAGGTGCGCGCCGGGTTGTATTTGGAGGTCAGCAGCCGATGTCGAGGGTCCAGGGGCACGGCGCAGGGCGCTCCCAAATACACATCGCCTAGCCCCAACACTAAATAACGCGCCGAATAGAGCACATCCTTGACCTCGTCACGGTTGGCGAGGCCATTGATGCGCTGCATGAAATCGACGTTGTTGGGCAGCCAAGGGGCGGTGTCGCGCACCGATTGACGATACTTTTCCACCGCTTCGAGCGTGGCGCTATCTTCAAACGCCATGGGAAGATGAATCACCCGGCTGCGCACCTTCAGCTCGTCGGTCGGTGGCAGGGTGGCTTCCAGGTCGAGCAGGTAGGTCATCAATGCCTGCTGGGTCAGCGTCAGCGGGTCGTAGCGCAGTTGAAGCGAACGCACGCCGGGGGAAAGCTCAAGCAGACCACGCGGCTGGATATCGGCAATCGCCTCCATCAGTGCGTGGAGGCGCATTCGGGCGCCCAAGTCCAGCACGTTAGGGCCGTACTCCAGCAGGATGTATTGATCGCCTGCTTGACGGTAAGTGACGGCTGGACGCTCTTGGGTCGCTGCAAGATGAGCCAGCACGGTGGCCGAGAGGCCGTTGAACGGCGCCAGGTCGGCGCTGTTTAGGGTCACGGCAGGCGGCGCGGACAGGTACTTGACGGCCAGCTCCTGGCGTTCTGCGAGCTTGACGGCGGTGGCGTTGTCGATGGCGACAAAGCGGATAGTATCGCCGGGTTTGACCTGACCCACTTTCCACAGCTCGGCCTTGGCGATGGTAACCGGGCAGACAAACCCACCCAAGCTGGGGCCATCTCGGGTCAGAATAACTGGCATATCACCCGTGAAGTTAATCGAGCCGATCGCATATTCGCAGTCATGAATATTTGAAGGGTGTAGCCCCGCTTCACCGCCATCTGCCCGGCTGAATTCAGGTTTAGGGCCATTCAGGCGAATGCCCAACCGGTTGGAGTTGTAATGGACTTCCCAGTCCTGTTGAAAGAAGTGCTCGATGGAGTCTTCGGTAAAGAAGTCGGGCGCGCCGTGCGGGCCGTAGAGCACGCCTATTTCCCAGTGGCTCGGGTAATTCGGGATGAGCGCCGGGTCAACGGGGGCAGGGTCGTGGGTGGGCGCTGGCGTGGTGCAGGCAGGTAACCCCGGCTGGCTGATGCCGAGCAGATCGCCTGGGCGCAGCGGTCGCCCGCCGTGACCGCCAAACTGGCCAAGGGCAAAGGTAGCGCGGCTGCCAAGATACACTGGTACATCAAATCCACCACGCACAGCAAGGTAAGTGCGACACCCTCGGTTGGCTTTGCCCACCACGAGCGTTTGGCCGGCGGTGACGTGGATAGGCGTCCAGAAATCCACCGGAGTATCGTCGAGTGTGGCGTCGGTGACGGCGCCGGTCAGCGCCACGACGGTCGCCTGATGAAACGTAAGGCTTGGACCTATCAGCGTGGCTTCCAGCCCGGCAGCCTCTGGGTGGTTGCCGACAATCCGGTTGGCGATGCGAAAGGCGAAGTCATCCATCGGGCCGCTGGGCGGCACGCCGATGTTCCAGTAGCCGACCCGTCCCGGGAAGTCTTGCACCGTGGTGTAAGTACCTGGATAGACTACCTCGGCAACGCAGGGTTGAAAGTGAAAGCTTTCCAAAGCGCGGGTCGAGACCTTGCCTTCGGCAAAACTCGCTTGGGCGACCACCTGACGCAAGTAGTCAAGGTTGGTGGCAATACCCATCAGGCGGGTTTCATCCAGTGCTTTACGCAGCTTGGCCAGAGCATCCGCGCGGTCGTTACCATGCACGATCAGCTTGGCGATCATGGGGTCGTAGTGAGCGGATACCTGGCTGCCATTTTCGACCCAGGTGTCGATACGCACGCCATCACCGGGCCAGTGTACGTCGGTTAATTCACCGGGCGAGGGCTGAAAATCCTTTAACGGGTTTTCGGCATAGATGCGCACTTCCATGGCCGCACCGCTCAAGCTGAGCGTAACATTAGCCAGGTCCAGGTGGTCGCCCGCGGCGATCTTGAGCATCCATTCGATCAGGTCAAGGCCGGTCACGGCTTCGGTGATTGGGTGTTCTACCTGCAGTCGGGTGTTGACCTCCAGAAAGTAGAACTCATCACGCTCGGCGTCGTAGATGTACTCAACGGTACCCGCTGAACGGTAGTTGACCGATTCACCCAGCGCCACGGCCGCATCCAGCATCTTTTGACGGGTGGCCGCGGGCAGGCTGGGGGCCGGCGTCTCTTCCACGACTTTCTGATTGCGGCGTTGCAGTGAGCAGTCACGCTCACCTAATGCCACTACGTTGCCGTGGCCATCGCCGATAATCTGGACTTCCACGTGGCGGGCACGGGCGATAAAGCGCTCAAGAAAGACGCCGCTGTCGTTAAAGAAATTTTTGCCCTGGCGTTGAACGGTTTCAAAAGCGTCTTGCAGCTCTTTGGCGCTATTGCAGCGCGTCAGGCCAATCCCGCCGCCGCCCGCGGTGCTTTTGAGCATTACCGGGTAGCCCAGGCGGTCAGCGGTGGTAAGCGCCTCTTCTACGCTGTCAAGCAGGCCGCTGCCTGGGGCTAGCGGCACGCCTGCCGCTTCGGCCAACTCACGGGCGCGGTGCTTTAGTCCGAACTCGCGCATCTGTGTAGGCGTGGGGCCGATAAAAACGATACCTTCACGCTCACAGGTGTCGGCAAAGTCAGCGTTTTCAGATAGAAAGCCGTACCCGGGAATAATAGCCTGCGCGCCGGTCTTTCGGGCGGCATCAAGAATCTGGCGCTTGTCCAGGTAGGTTTCACTGGCGCCGTTGCCTGTAAGGGCCACGGCTTCGCTGGCGCTTTCCACATGCAGGCTGTGGCGGTCTTCATGGGAATAGACAGCAACGCTGCCGACACTGAGCGCCTTAAGCGTGCGGTTGGTACGTACGGCAATCTCACCGCGGTTGGCAACCAATACTTTGTTGAACATGAGTCATAGCCTCGTTATGCGTGGGAGGTTTGCGCCTTGATATAGGCACGCCAGCCACCAAACTCGGTGACATCCTGAGCATCTGTGGTTCCATGCCCTTCGCAGATAAAGCCGTTGATCCAGCGGCCGTCGGCAAGCTCGACACTGCCGATACCCAGCGGCGCGGGGATCAGGTCGACAAACGAGCCAAATTCCGACGCGGCCATTTCCCATACTTCAACAATGATGGCGGCACCGTTTTCGTGAACGCGCTGCAGGCCGGGCTTGGGCGGTACGGTGTTGGGCAGGGCAAACAAGCGGTAATTGGCGGACGTTGTCGTGGACGCCACGCGCCAGGCATGGCGCTCGGTCAGTTGGGTATTCAGCGGCATGCCGGAAAGATGAGCGCCTACCACAGCGACCTGAACGGTGGGGACGGCAAGGGTGGTATGAACGGTTTCCGGCGGGCGTGCCTGGTCAGTGGCACCCAGCGGCGTCGGGTGGGCATTTAGCCAGCGGCTGGCCAGGGTCTGCAGTTCCCGATCCTTCCAGGCGCCGCTCACCAGGGTAACGCCAAAAGGCAGTCCATCGTCGCGGAACCCGGCGGGTACCGCCAATGCGCAAAAATCGGCCAGGTTAACGAAGTTGGTATAGGTGCCGAGCTGGCTATTGAGCGTTAACGGGTCAGCATTAACCGCTTCGATAGTGGGCGCGGTAGGGGCGGTGGGGACTAACAGGCCATCGATATCATCCAAAAGATTATCGATCACCCTAACCAGCTCTTCCTTGCGGTATTGCGCCTTGAACGTATCGGTGGCGCTGTATTTACCCGCGTTACTAATAATGCCGCGCACCACGTCATTCATGTTCTGGGCATGTTCGGCCATGAAGGTTTCCACGGCGGCGTGGCGCTCTGCTACCCACGGCCCTTCATAAAGCAGGGCGGCCAGTTCAAGCATGGGGGCAAAATCAAGTTCGACGAGCGTTACCCCTTCAAGCTTTTGCCATTTTTCCACGGCCGTTTGCCATGCCTTTTCAGCCACCACGTCGCCGAAGAACTGGGGCGACTGGGGAATGGCAAGCCTGGCTAGCGGGCCAGGACGGCGTATGGCCGGGGCATCCAGGGGGAGGGCGCTTGGCGCCTTGCGTGAGAAAGCGTCGGCAGGCTCGAAGCCGGCCATTAGCTCGGCGATCTGCCCGGCATCATTGACAGTCAACGAGAAGATGGAGACACAGTCCAGCGAGCGGCACGCCGGTACTACACCATCAATGCTGAACAGGCCTTTGGTGGGTTTAAGCCCGACCAGGTTATTTAAGCCAGCGGGCACGCGACCGGAGCCTGCCGTGTCGGTACCCAGTGAGAATGGCACTAGCCCGCGTGCCACCACGGACGCCGACCCAGAACTCGAGCCGCCGCTCACCACTTCAGGATTGAAGCTATTGGCCACGGCACCAAACGGCGAGCGGGTACCCACCAGGCCGGTGGCAAACTGATCCAGATTGGTCTTGCCGATGAGTACTGCGCCCGCGGCGCGCAGCTTGTCAATCAGAGCAGCGTCACGGGTGGGTTGATAGGCGTAGGCCGGGCAGCCCGCCGTGGTGGCAAACCCGGTGGCATCAATGTTGTCTTTCGCCGCAAACGGAATGCCGTAAAGCGGCAACTTGTCTATCTTGCCGTCTGCCTCGTCCAGACGTGTTTGAAGTGCTGCCAGGGCATGAGCCAGCCCCTCCTGGTCGAGAAGTGAAATCCAGGCATTGTCGGCACTATCAAGTTTGGCCAGTTGCGTGATCAATTCACCGAGTAAGGCTCCCGGGGTTGCGCCCTCGTTATATGCCTGCCGCCATTGTTCGAGTGTCCAGCCGCGTGTGGTCATCATGTTTGGCCCTTGGTTATCCATGGTCTTGTATACAAGTCATTTTGCAAACCACAGGCCAAGAAAATGCTAAATGTTTTAAAAACAGAAGCTTGGCGATAAAAGGATAAAAATGGACAGTTTTTATGCACTTTTATCGTGCGAATCAGACCGCTTTAGCACCAATGAAGTGCTTTAAGACCCTGAATCAAAGATGGAAAACTCCTGTAAAACAACTTGTATACTTTTTATATGGTTGAATTTTTTATGTTTTTTTAAAGTGTGGAACGCATCGTGCAATGTGCAGGACGAGTTACAGGCGCTTTCAGGCAATTGAGTACACCTGATTAATGACAAATATCTAGCTGCCCGCTTGCAGCTTGGGGATGCGAAACATGAACTTGAAAAAACAGGCACTGCTGGGTCTTTCTGCACTGGCCCTTTCGGTATCGTTTCATGCGTCAGCCAATGATGACCCTATCAAAGTGGGTATCCTTCACTCCCTTTCTGGCACCATGGCTATCAGTGAGTCGACGTTAAAAGACACTGTTGAAATGCTGATCCAGCAGCAGAACGAAGCCGGTGGTCTGCTGGGTCGTCAGCTGGAAGCCGTGGTAGTGGACCCGGCCTCCAACTGGCCGCTGTTTGCCGAACGCGCCCGCGAGCTGCTGGCCCAGTATGAGGTAGACGTGGTGTTCGGCAACTGGACATCGGTATCACGTAAAGCGGTGCTGCCGGTGTTTGAAGAACTCAATGGTCTGTTGTTCTACCCGGTGCAGTACGAGGGAGAAGAGTCGTCTGCAAACGTCTTCTATACCGGTGCCGCGCCCAACCAACAGGCGATTCCCGCTGTCGAGTATTTGATTAACGAAGTCGGCATTGAGCGCTTTGCTCTGGTGGGTACCGACTATGTCTATCCGCGCACCACCAACCGCATTCTCGAAGCGTTTCTGAAAGATGAGCACGGCGTGGCAGGCGACGACATCATGGTCAACTACACGCCCTTCGGCCACTCCGACTGGCAGAACATCGTCTCCGAGATTCGTCGCTTCGGTGAAGAGGGCAAGTCTACCGCGGTGATCTCGACCATCAACGGCGACGCCAACGTGCCGTTCTACCGCGAGCTTGCCAACCAGGGTATTGATGCCGCTGATATTCCAGTGATTGCGTTTTCGGTAGGTGAGCAGGAGCTTTCCGGTATCGACACTGCGCCGCTCGTTGGCCATCTGGCTGCCTGGAACTACTTCATGAGCGTGGATACCGATGACAACTACGACTTTATCGACGCCTGGATTGAGCACACCGGTAATGAAGAAGCGGTCACCAACGACCCAATGGAAGCCCATTACATCGGTTTCAATATGTGGGCCGAGGCGGTGCGTAAAGCGGGTACCACCGATGTAGGCGCGGTGAAGGATGCCATTATCGGCGTGAGTGTGCCCAATCTCTCGGGTGGCTATGCGGCGATGATGCCCAACCACCACATCACTAAGCCGGTACTGATTGGCGAAGTGCAGGACAATGGCCAGTTCGATATCGTCTGGCAAACGCCCTCAACCGTTGCCGGCGATGCCTGGTCCGACTACTTGCCCGGCTCGCGCGACCTGATTGCCGATTGGCGCAAGCCCATGGAGTGCGGCAACTTCAACGTTGTGAACGGCTCATGCGGTGGCAGCACCGCTACTGAAGAAGCCGAAGCGGCGCTCGCCGAATAATACTGGCCACCCCTTGCCGCCCGCCTGATCGGGCGGCAAGGGAGCACGCTAACTCTCCACCTTGACCACCAAAGGAACAACCCCATGAGGCGTTTCCTTTCCTGGGGGTTTTTGTGCGCTGTGTTGTTGGGCATAACACTCAACGTACAGGCACAGACAGGCCCCGATACTTCTGATAATGACGCCGCGCTTGAGCTTCTTGAGGCGCTGGATGTCGATTCCTACCGCGATAAAGGCGAGGCGATTACCGCCATATTGCAAAGCGACGACGAGCGCGCCCGTGATTGGCTGCAGGCTCTGCTGGATGGCCGCTTGCAGCGTGCCGACGATGGTCAGTTTGTTGTCGTACTCGATAACAGTGGCCGAGAGTGGCCGGTGGCCGACGCCTTGACGAATGAACCGCTGGGTGAGATGTCACGCCGCGACCTGGACCGCGTGGGCATCAATAACGCCCTGCGAAACCAGCTGCGCAGCGCGATTGCTGTGGTGGACCTTTACTCGCCCAATCTGGATCGCCGCCGTATCTCTGCCGAACGTTTGCTGGGTGAAGTCGATGGTGAGCTGCTTGAACCCATCAATGCGCTCATTCTGGAAGAAAAGGATAGCCAGGTACGTTATCGGCTGAGCCAAGCGGTCGCCATTTACCGTGCTGAGCAGGGTGAAATGGCGGGTATCGAAGCGCTAACCGGAAGCCTTCATCCACGCGCTAGAGTTGCGCTAAGTCGTGCGGCCAATGGCGACGACACCGTAGCTGCGGATGCCGCCCGCGCCGCGCTTGCCAGCGTGGAACAGAACCTGAAAATCAACCGTGGGGTTGAAACGCTCTACTTTGGCTTGAGCCTGGGGTCAGTGCTGGTACTGGCCGCCATTGGTCTTGCGATTACCTTTGGCGTGATGGGCGTCATCAACATGGCCCACGGTGAGCTGATGATGCTGGGCGCCTACACTACCTGGATGATGCAACAGCTGTTGCCCGGCCAGCCGGGGCTGGCGTTGATTCTCTCTATTCCGGCAGGTTTTCTGGTCGCCGCATTGGTGGGGGTTGCCATTGAGCGCAGCGTGATTCAGTTTTTGAAAGGCCGCCCGCTGGAGACGCTCCTCGCCACCTTCGGTATCAGTCTGATCCTGCAGCAGCTGGTGCGTACGGTGATCTCGCCGCTCAACCGCACGGTAATTACTCCGGAGTGGATGAGCGGGTCGCTCATTATCAATGACGCGCTGTCGCTGACCATAAACCGCATGGTGGTACTGGGTTTTGCGCTGGTGGTGTTTGCCGGTTTGATGCTGATCATGCGCCGCACCCGCCTGGGCCTTGAAGTACGTGCCGTGACCCAGAACCGCGCTATGGCACGCTCCATGGGAATTCGCGCGACCCGTGTGGATATCCTGACCTTTGCACTCGGCTCTGGTGTAGCCGGCCTTGCCGGCGTGGCGCTTTCCCAGCTTACCAATGTCGGCCCGAACCTCGGCCAGAACTACATCATCGACTCGTTCATGGTGGTGGTGTTCGGCGGTGTGGGCAATCTCTGGGGGACGCTCGTGGCCGGGCTGTCATTGGGGGTGATCAATCAGGTGCTGGAACCCTGGGCGGGCGCGGTACTCGCCAAGATTATCGTGCTGGTCTTTATCATTCTGTTTATTCAAAAACGCCCGCGTGGACTCTTCCCGCAGAAGGGCCGGGCTGCGGAGGGCTAACCCATGATGTCACAACTACCTTCAAGCCAGTTTTGGCTAACCCGCCCGTTTGGTGAGCGTGCCACACAGGTCTTTTTAGGAGTACTGTTCACCGCGCTGCTGGTCGTGACGGTACTCCACGTGGCACTGCCTCAAGGCAGCCCGCTGCATGTGAATGCCTACACGGTGAACCTGTTTGGCAAGTACCTAAGCTACGCGCTGCTGGCCGTGGCGGTTGATCTGGTGTGGGGATATCTCGGCATTCTTAGCCTGGGCCACGGGGCGTTTTTTGCGATTGGCGGTTACGCCATGGGCATGTACCTGATGCGCCAGATTGGTGACCGGGGCACTTACGGCCACCCGGTGCTGCCGGACTTCATGGTGTTCCTAAACTGGGAAAGTCTGCCCTGGTACTGGCAGGGCTTTGATATGGCTTGGTTCGCCTTTGCCATGGTGCTGCTGGCGCCGGGTATGCTGGCGCTGGTGTTCGGCTTTTTGGCGTTTCGCTCGCGGGTGACGGGGGTTTATCTCTCGATCATTACCCAGGCGTTGACCTTTGCGCTGATGCTGGCATTTTTCCGCAATGAGATGGGCTTTGGCGGCAATAACGGGCTGACCGACTTCCGCGAACTTTTGGGCTTCAACCTGCGCAGCAACGATACTCGTCTGGGACTTTTTCTGGCCACCGGCGTGGCGCTGGCGCTGGGTTATATCCTCTGTCGGGCGATCGTGACCAGCAAGCTGGGGCGTGTGTGCGTGGCCACTCGCGACGCCGAGGCGCGCACGCGCTTTATCGGCTACCGGGTAGAGCGCTTTCAACTCTTCGTGTTTGTGGTGTCCGCGATGCTCGCGGGCCTGGCAGGCGCGCTTTACGTACCTCAGGTGGGCATCATCAACCCTAGCGAATTCTCGCCGCTGTTCTCGATTGAGATCGTGCTATGGGTGGCGCTGGGTGGTCGGGCCACGCTGTACGGCGCGGTGATCGGCGCAATTCTAGTCAACTATGCCAAAACTATTTTCACCGGTGTCATGCCTGATGCGTGGCTGTTTGCTTTGGGCGCAATGTTTGTACTCGTCACGGTACTGCTGCCCAAGGGCGTGGCGGGGCTGTTGCGCAAGCGCCGTCGCGCTGTTGAATCCGATAACGCAGGCACCAAGGAGGCTATTGCATGAGCTTGCTGCAGTCATTCAAAACCCGCGACCGGGTATTTGACTTTATAGCGCCAGCCGCCTCCCCGGTGGACGTACGCCACGGCCCGATTCTGTATATGGAAGACGTCACGGTGAGCTTTGATGGCTTTAAAGCGATCAACAAGCTGAATTTGACCATCGACGACGGCGAGCTGCGTTGCATTATTGGCCCCAACGGGGCGGGAAAGACCACCATGATGGATATTATCACCGGCAAGACGCGGCCCACTGAGGGCAGCGTATGGTTTGGCAGCCGTCATAACCTGCTCAATATGAACGAGCCGGAAATTGCCAGCCTCGGGATCGGGCGCAAGTTTCAAAAGCCCACGGTGTTTGAAGTACTGAGCGTGTTCGAAAACCTGGAGCTGGCCATGGCCGCCGACAAACGGATCTTTCCCACCCTGACTGCGCGTATGACCGGTGAGATCAAAGACCGCATCGACGAAGTGCTGGAGACCATTGGTTTGACTCAGTTGCGCTTTCAGCCTGCGGGCATTCTCTCTCATGGTCAGAAACAGTGGTTGGAAATCGGCATGCTGTTAATGCAGCGCCCACGGTTACTGCTGGTGGATGAGCCGGTCGCCGGTATGACCGAGCAGGAAATGGAGCGTACAGCCGAACTGCTGACCGGTTTGGCGGGTAAGCAGTCGGTGGTCGTCGTGGAACACGATATGGGCTTTGTGCGCTCAATTGCCCGCAAAGTGACCGTGCTTCACCAAGGCAGTGTGTTGGCCGAAGGCAGCATGGATCAGGTCTCAAGCGACCCCAACGTAGTCGAAGTGTACCTGGGTGCTGACGATGAGGAGGCTGCCTGATGCTGGCAATTGAAAAGCTCAACCAGTTTTATGGGGAAAGCCATACACTTTGGGATCTGGACCTGGACGTACCCGCTGGCCAGTGCACCTGCGTGATGGGCCGCAACGGAGTGGGTAAAACCACGCTGATGAAAGCCATCATGGGTGAAGTGGCGGTAAAAAGTGGCCAGTTGCGCTACCAGTCGAGCAGCGAAGCGGTTGAGTTAACCCAAAAAGCCGTGGAAGCACGTTCACGGCTGGGCATTGGCTTTGTACCGCAAGGGCGGCAGATTTTCCCGCTACTCACCGTAGAAGAGAATCTGCGTACCGGCCTTGCTGCACGCAGTGACAAGCTGAAAAAAATCCCCGAGCGTATCTATGAACTGTTTCCAGTGCTCAAGGAGATGAAGCACCGCCGCGGCGGTGACTTATCCGGCGGGCAACAGCAGCAGCTTGCCATTGGCCGAGCGCTGGTAATCGAGCCCAAACTCTTGATTCTGGATGAGCCGGGGGAGGGCATTCAGCCCAATATCGTCGCGCAAATTGGCCAGGTGATTCGCCAGCTGATTGCCGAAGACGCCCTAACGGTGCTGCTGGTCGAGCAGAAGCTGCCCTTTGCGCGCAAATACGCCGACCGCTTTGTGATAATGGACCGCGGCCGCCCGGTGGCCAAAGGTGATATCAGCGAGCTTTCCAACGAGCTGATCAAGCAGCACCTAACGGTTTAAGTTATCCACACCTACGCCCGCTCGGCGAGCGTAGGTGGGGAGGTTTTACGGAGTTAGTAGTGAAAAATATTCGGTGTTATGGCATTAGCACCGCTTGTTACAGTCGTCTAGAAGTCCAGTGAGGCCGAAAACATAAAGGTGCGGGGGGCGCCTAATGCGAGGCTTGAGAGTTGTGGCATTGCCCAGTACGTTTTATCGGTCACATTGTTAACAGTGGCACGCAGTGTGAGTGGATAGCCGGAAAGGTTAGAGGCGTAGCGTGCTCCAACGTCATAAATAGTGTGTCCGGGTACTGATAGGGAGTTGTCACTATTAATGTACTGCTCTGACATCGCGGTGGCATTAGCGGTCAGTGTCAGCCCTGGTGCTACGGATAGATCCCATTCAGTGCCTAGCTTGGCTTGCAGGTCTGGTACGCCGGTTGCCTGATTGCCTTGTTCTTCATCGCTCGCGGCGCGCGTGATTTCTGGGTTTACATAAGCGATGCCCCCCATCAGGCGCAGGTTGCTGAGAGGACTGCCGAAGAAACTCCACTCCACTCCTCGGTTCCGCTGCTCGCCCCCAACCGAGAAGATATTGGTTGCCAGGTCGGTGTAGCTGCTGGGCCGCTTTATTTCATACAGGCTAAGCGTGTGTGAAAAATCACCCAGATCAAGTTTCACGCCAACCTCGCTCTGTTTGGTCTTGTAAGGCTCGAACACCTCACCAGCGTTGGCGGCAGTCATAGGTGCCGTGGCCCCCTGGCTGAGCCCCTCGATATAGTTGGCGTAGAGCGATACCTGGTCGGTCGCTTTGAAAAGTAGTGCTGCGGCGGGTGTGACCGCGCTTTCATCATAGCGGGAGATACGTGTGCCGGTCATCACGCTGTAGGTGTCGCTCACCACTTCCTGGCGTCGGGCGCCGAGCGTCAGCTGTATGCGATCATCGGCAAACGAGAGCGTGTCTGCCAAACCGTAGCTGTTCAAGCGTAGCTCTGTATGCATGATGTGCGGTGTAATGAAATCAGCGGCGGGGCCCCATTGCGGATTGTATAGGTTGGTGATCCAGTCCGCATCGGGAACGCTTCTGCGCCCGTAATCGTGCTGCTCGTGCTCATAATGGGTGGCATTGACGCTGATGTCGTGACTGACAGCGCCGGTCTGGAAGTGACCGCGAACCCCGACTTCCGCCGATGTTTTTTCGACATCGAAGGCAAGCTGACCAACGCTTGTGCGATAGTTGCCTTGATCATCAAGCACCTGGGCTGACATGGCACCGTTGTAGGTGTAATTGGTTTCGCTTTGACCTATTGACGCGTACCCCATGATCTCGTCGGTAAAGTCGAATTCGCCACGCAATATGGCCCCCTTGTCGCGCGTGTCGGCAAAGGCCCAGTCCGGGTTGATCAGTGTATCGGGGGCGGGAGGCGTCGGAACTGCCAGGCCGGGGGCCAGGTTGATACCTCGAGCGGGTCCATCAATATGGTCGTCCGCACTGTACAAGTCGGCTGATAGTCGAGCGTGATCACCGCGCCAGTCCAACCCCAGAGAGCCCATTTGAACCTTTGGTGTCTGGTTATCCACAGCCCCCTCGCCGTCGCGGTATACGCCGTTAACGCGAACGCCAAACTGCTGGTCGTCACCCAGGCGTCGGCCGACATCAAGGTGCCCGCCAATCTGGGCGTCGGACATATACGTGGTGGTGAAACGCGTCAACGGTTCATCGCCAGCCCGTTTGGGAACCAGGTTAATGGCACCGCCAACGGAGCCACCTGGCGGCATCCCGTTGAGTAGTGCCGAAGGCCCCTTGAGCACCTCGATACGCTCGAACATTTCTGGAGACGTACGGTAGTAGGGGGCCATCCCGGCCAGACCACCGAACGTGACGTCACGTGTGCTGGCGTCAAAACCACGGATCGAATAGGTTTCGCTCCAGGCACTGGTGACGCCGTTGCTGAAGACACTCGGATCCGTCGCTGCAATTACATCGGTAATACTCTGAGCTTGTTGATCCTGGATAAAGCGATCCGTATAGCTGATGGCATTGAAAGGCGTCTCCATGAAGTCTCTTTTCCCCAGGAAGCCCGCCCGGTTGCTGTAGGTGACTTGGCCGCCGGCATACGTATCGTTAACGGATGTCGCTTCTCCGTGTACGGTGATGGGTGCTAGGGCAGTAGTACTGCGGGTCTCGGTCTCCTGGGCCTGTGCGAGAGCTTGTGAAGACAGCAGCATGACAGCACTCGCGCTCAGAGCGAGCAGAAATGCGCTCCTGACGAGCGATAAAGGGTTTGAGCAAGAGGCGCAATGTAGTGCTCTCGTCGGCTGTAGGGGACGGTGGTGGCAATGTAAGGGCATGTCGATCTCCATTTTTAAACACAGAGGAACTACACCGCTTCAATTGAGCGCCTGTTAAAAGGCGCATTGAAGCAGTCGATGAAAGCGTTTTTTTAGGTGCTTTAGTGCTTTAGTGCTATGGTCTGCTAGTGCCGGTAGCCGTCGATAATGTCATCCGCGATGATCGCCAGAGCGCTGACGCTGGCGGCGGTGACATACCAGGCTTCGGGGTCGACAAAGACCACCCGGTCATTTCGCCAGGCGTTAGTTTGGCGTAATAGGGGGTTGGCCAGGCTGTCGGTACTCATGGTGGGCCGGTGCTCCATTACGGCAGTACGATCCACGACATAGATGATGTCGGGGTCGGCCTGCTGGATGAATTCGCTAGAAACCGGCTGGCCGTGCAGGCCGGTATCGATGTCGGGAGCGGCGGGGGCAACGCCGAATTCAGTGAAGATGAAGCCGTAGCGTGACTGCACGCCAAAGGAGTGGAAGGCCCCATTATTATGCAGCAGGATAAGGGCTTTCTCAGGGCGGCCTTGGGTAACACGCCGGACCTCCTCGACGGTATGAACCAGCTCGGCTGCCCGCTGACGGGCCAATTTCTGTTTGCCAAAGATCTGCCCAAGATCCATGAGATGATCCATGACAACGTCAATGTGGTTGGTCTGACTGTTGCGGTAATCCACGTCAAAGTGCAGCGTGGGTGCGATCTGAGTCAGCTCGTTATAGTCGTTGGCCTGTAACGACGTCATAAGAATGAGGTCAGGGTTAGCGCGATGCACTCGCTCAAGGTTAGGGCGTACGATAGCGCCCAGATCTTCAATCGTCGGGTCGTCTCGATACTTCTCCAGAAAATGGGGAATAAAGTCCTTTGGCATGCCCACCACCGGAACGTCCAACTGATCCAGAAAATCGACTTCATTCATGTCTAATGCCGCTACCCGGTGTGGACGGTGATCGATCACGGTGCTTCCCAGCGCGTGGTGAATCGTGATCGGTGTTATGGCCTCCTGTGCGGACATATTGTTGGCTGAGGGCTGATCGCACCCTTGTAGCAACGCCACCAAGGCGAGTGGGAGAAGGCGTGCCAAGCGGTTGTTTAGAGATCGTTTCATTCCAGGTTTCCTGAGGGCTTGAAGTAATTACATAGATAACCGCGTTCGTTATGGGCGATGTCGAACTTCAGTCCGTAAAGCTCACTCAAGCGCCGTTCGGTGATGACGTCGGTGACGTTGCCATCGCAGTGCACTTCCCCATCCTTCATGGCGACGATGTAATCGGAGTAGTTGGCGGCAAAGTTGATGTCATGAACGACCAGGATGACCGTTCGTCCATGCTCGTCGCAGAGACGGCGAAGAGCCTGCATGATCTGAACGGCATGTTTGATATCGAGGTTATTCAGTGGCTCGTCGAGCAGCAGGTAATCGGTTTGCTGTGCAATGGTCATGGCCAGGAACGCCATCTGGCGTTGGCCGCCGCTGAGCTCGTTCAGATAAGCACCGCGTAGTGCCGTCAGCGATAGAAACGACAGGGCGTCGTCAATCACACGATGGTCGTGCCGAGTGAGTGTGCCACGGCTATAGGGAAAGCGGCCAAAGGCGACCAACTCCTCGACGGTCAGGCGTAGGTTGAACTCAGGCGTCTGGCGTAGCGTGGCCACCTGCCTGGCATACTCGCTGATGGGAATGCGCGTTACCTGGGAGCCGTCGAGTCGAATATCCCCCCGAGAGGGCTTAAGTAGTCTCGCGAGCATCATCAGAAGCGTCGTCTTACCCGCGCCGTTGGGGCCCACCAGGGACGTCAACTGACCTGATGGAAAGCAGAGATTGATCGCCGATAGCACCGAACGGTCGCCGTAGGTTTTATGAAGGTCTTGAACCGTGATCATGCTGCGCCTCGCGTACGCACCATCAGCGACAGGAAGTAAGCCCCACATACGAGGTTGACGAGGATGCCGACGGTGGTTGTGTAGTTGAAGAGATGTTCGACCAGCAGTTGGGCGAGGATGAAAAGGGCGATGGCGAGGGCACAACCCACCGGTAGCGTGACCCGATGACGGTAAGTGCCTGCAAGCGCATAGGCCGTATTGGCCACGAAAATGCCCATGAACGCCGTGGGGCCAAGCAGGCTGGTCGATACAGCCACCAGCGAGGCGATCAGAAAGAGCTGGTGTTGCACGCAGCGTCGATAATCGATGCCAAGTGACATGGCCTGCTCTCTGCCCAGCAAGAGCACATCTAGCATTGGGAGGCTTTTCAGTCCCACCAGACAAATCGCGGCCACGATCAGTGTGGCGTATAGCAGTTGTGTGGTGCTGGCGTTACCGAAAGCGGCTTGGCTGTAACCCATCAGAATGGAAAACTCGCCTGGACTCATTTTGAGCTGAACGAACTGTGTGAAAGTGGTAATGACCATTGTCAGTACCAGTCCTACCAGCAGCAGGAAATAGACATTGTCTCTGCCGTCTCTAAACAGCCATCGATGCAGCGTCCAGGAGTAGCCAAGCATCAGCAGGACCGAGAGTGCGGCGTTGCCATGCTCGCCGAGCACCATCAGACTGTGGGTGCCCAGCACCAGCATCAACAGGGCCTGAAACAGCAGATAGACGGCCTCATAGCCCATGATGGCAGGCGTTAATATCCGGTTACCGGTAAGGCTCTGAAACGTAATGGCGGACCAGGCGACACAAATGCCACCGATCACCATGGTGGCCAAGCGCTCAAGTCGTTTCGGTATCACATACTCGAAGTCGAAACCGGAGCGTACAAAGACAAAAGCGAGCGCAAGAGCGATCACGGCCGCCCAAACGGTGTGGCGAGCTTTGATAGTCATCACTGTGCCCTCCTGACAATCAGGATCAGAAACAGCACGCCTCCGACACAAGCCGACGTTAAGCCGATGGGCACTTCAAAGGGATAGATCAGCAGGCGTCCCGCAATGTCGCAGACCAGCAGCAGTGTTGCCCCCGACAGTGCTACGGCGGGTAGGGTGCGAGCCAGGTTATCGCCGTAGTAGAGCGCTACCAGATTGGGAACCACTAATCCGACAAAGGGGATGGCGCCCACCGCGATGACCGTGACCGAGACAGTAATGGCCACCAGCATCAGCCCAATGGCGGAGGTGACGAGATAGTTCACGCCTAAACTCGTCGCCATGTCTTCGCCCATGCCCAGCACCGTGAAGCGATGAGCGTAGACGTAGGCGAGCACAACGACCGGCAGGATTAGGTAGATGATTTCGTAATGGCCCTGGACGATCTTTGAAAAATCTCCCAGCAGCCAGCCCTGCATGCTTTGCAGGATGTTATCAGTTAGCGCGGAAAACCTCGTACTTTTAGTGCGAGGATGGATAGCGCGGCGTCCGCCAGGACGCCTTGTGTTTTGCATCCTTACAATATTTCGTCTAAAGTGTAAAGCATGAAAGCCGAACGCGCCTACCAATACCGCTTCTATCCCACGCCTGAGCAAGCAGCCTTGCTGGCGCGGACGTTTGGGTGCGTGCGGTTTGTCTGGAACGCGGTGCTGCGCTATCGCACCGACGCGTTTTATCAGCGTCAGGAAAAGATCGGCTATAACGATGCCAGCGCGTTCCTAACACAGTTAAAGAAGCAGCCGGACACCGCCTTTCTAGCCGAGGTTAGTTCGGTGCCACTGCAACAATGCTTGCGCCATCAACAAAGTGCGTTCAAGCATTTCTTTGCCAAGCGGGCGCGGTACCCCAGCTTTAAATCGAAGAAGCACCGGCAGTCAGCCACCTTTGCCAGTTCGGCATTTTCGTACCGTGACGGGCAGATCACGCTCGCCAAGTGCCGTGAACCGCTAAACATCCGCTGGAGCCGCGACCTGCCTGCGGCACCGAGCACAGTGACGGTATCCAAGGATGCAGCAGGCCGTTACTTCATTAGCTGTCTGTGCAAGGTAGACACTGAGGCGCTGCCAATTACGTTCAAGATGGTCGGTATCGACCTGGGGATCAAAGACCTGTTCGTGACCAGTGACGGCCATCGGGTGAATAATCCCCGCCACACTGCCCGCTATGCCCGAAAGCTAGCGAAGGCGCAGCGGCGCCTCAGCCGTAAGCAAAAAGGCTCGAACAACCGAGCCAAGGCACGGTTAAAGGTCGCTCGCTGTCACGCCAAGATCGCTGACACGCGCCGTGACCACCTGCATAAACTCACCCGCCAGATCGTTAACGAGAACCAAGTGATTGCAGCGGAGAGTTTGCAGGTGAAGAACATGGTCAAAAACCGCCATCTCTCTAACGCCATCAGTGATGTTGGCTGGGGGGAGTTGGTTCGCCAGCTTGACTACAAGGCGGCCTGGGCGGGAAGGCAGTTTGTCCAGATTGATCGCTGGTACCCAAGCTCAAAACGCTGCCATAGCTGCGGCTTTGTGCTGGAATCACTACCGCTGAATGTTCGCACCTGGGACTGCCCAGATTGCGGTACTCAGGGCATCGACCGCGACGTGAATGCGGCCCGCAACATTCTGCAAGCAGGCACCGCGCTATTAGCCGGTGCAGATGGTTGAAAGATCATACCGAGGGGCACTCGGGAATGTACGCCTGTGGAGTTTGTGTAAGACCAGCAGTGCCAAGGCATTGAAGGCAACGAACATCGAAGCAGGAACCAGGAAGGTAACGACCTGGGAATCCCCTTCCTTTCCGCCGCAAGGCGGCAGCGCAAGCTGAGGGAGGGGAGGATGTCAATTAACAGGAGTGAACAAAATATGGCTAATAACACTACCCCTTCAACCATGAACGAACTTATCCGCCAAGTTCATTACATTCTGCAAGGTAAAGGCGGCGTCGGTAAATCGCTGATCGCGTCCGTTATCGCACAATATATCAAGGGCAAAACTCGCCCGTTGGTTGTATATGATACCGACCCGGTAAATGCCACTCTTGCCGGTTATAAGGCTCTGGATACTCAACGCCTTGAACTGATGCGCGACGGCTCGCTGGTAGAACGTAATTTCGACCGACTGATTGAACAAATCGTAGAACAAGATTCTGATTTCGTGGTCGATAACGGCGCGGCTTCGTTTATCCCGCTGTCTTACTATCTGGCAGAAAACGATGCAATTAACCTGATCGCCGAAAATGGCAAGCAGGTTTATATCCACACCGTTATTACTGGTGGGCAGGCGCTGCGCGATACTTTGGGCGGCTTTGCTTCGCTGTGCGAACAAATGCCGGGCGATGCGCGCTTGGTTGTTTGGCTGAATGAGTTCTTTGGCGACATTGAAGCCGATGGCAAAACTTTCGAGGAAATGAAAGTTTATCAAGCCAACAAAGACCGCGTGCATGGCATTGTCCGCATTGCTCGCCAGACTGGCAGCACTTACGGCGAAGACGTGAAACTTATGCTCGACAGTAAGTTGACATTTGACGAAATTCAGCAATCACCTGACTTCGGCCTTATGTCCAAGTCGCGCTTGAATAAAGTCAAGTCTTCGATCTTCCAGCAGCTCGACACGATCATCTAAGGGGGTCGTGATGATCGACTTTGACGACATACGAAAAGAGGTCGCCATACGCCACAACGTACTGCTTGGCAAGGATGACCCCATTCTTGTCACGGTCACGGTCAACGAGCTAGTGCTGGCCCGCTACCTCGATCTGATTTCCGATCAGTACGATGAAGCCAACCGCACGTTGACCGTGACGCTGCAACAGCAGGTCGAGCAGTCGAAGGAAACGGCCGGGAAGATCATCACCGACTCGGCCAACTACGTCAGCGACCAGTTGCGCCAGTCGGTTGCCGAGGTGGTCAAGGACGTAGGTAAAGACCTGCGCCGTCAGGTCGCAGAGGTGCAGGCCGCCAGCCGTGAGGCGGTGGCCAACGGCCGCGATGCGCAGGTGGCGAAGACAAGCGCGGTGGTGGCTGCCGTATTGTCCGGGGTGGCCGCACTGGTCGCCGTAGCCGCTCTGGTGGTGGTGTTACTGAAATGAGGCGGCCGGGCTTCGGCCCGGTGCCTCGACATTGAGGGAATAGGTATGGATGGCGGAATCAACCCGGCGCAGTACAGCCCGTGGGTGGTGATCCCCTTCGTTCTGGCATTGGCCGTCTGCGCTGGCTGGATCACGTGGGGCGCACTCCGCAATGGCGTGCTTCCTATTACCCCGGCAGTGTTGGCTATCGCGCTGATGGCTTCGGCCATGTGGGACAACTACACGCCCAAGCCGGACGAATGGGAGGCATTCAAGGCTGCGCACAACTGCAAGGTAGTGGGCAAAAGCGAAGGTCATAGCAACGGCGGCGTCGGCATCACTACACGCGGCAGCGTGGCGTTCATCGCAGGGGATCGGTCGCCCGATCAGACTGGCTACCTGTGCGACGACGGCGTGACGTACTGGAGAAATGAGAGGTAAAAATGAACCGGAAAGCATGTGGCAAAGCCATCAACGTGTTTTCGTCGGTCGGCGGACTGGTAGTCGCGTGGCAAGCGATCCGCTTTGCAATGGGTGACATTGGCAACGTGACGATACCTGTATTTGAGTGGTTAGCGAACACCACGCAGCCGCAGGGCAGCGTCACGCCTGCCGACGCGACAGGGCTGCTGTCGATGACAAATTTCATGCAAAGCATCATATGGTGGATTATGGGGTTCAGTGTTTGGCTGATCGCTGCCACCGTCGTGAGCGGGCTTGGTAATGTCGCAGCTCGAATAGCTACTGTAGGGTGGCAGCAGTACCTGACAGAGCAGCGCGAGGCCCACGAAGCGGCCCGGATCGCAGCAGAACGGCAGGCCCTCAAGGATCGCCGCCGCGAGCTGCGCCGGAAGGTTCTCGAAGCTCGGGAACCCCGTCGAGGATCGTCCGGCATCCTGCCATTCGTGCTCGGCGTGTTGTTTGGATCATTTTTTCTTTGACGCAACAACTACTTAGAGGGATCGCTTATGTTGGCTGCACTGTTTGAAATCCTGCTGTTCTTGATGATGGTTCCGGCCCTGATCGTGTTCGCGCTGTTCAAGATCGCCTCGGACATTGCCGACTACTTCGGGTTCTGGCTGTTCCCCGGCATCTTCGGCCTGTGGCTGGGCATCAACCTGTCGATGGTTGCGCCGTCTGATCCGAACGTGCCGTTTGAAAGCCTGATTGAAGTCATCGCGCACTCTCACATCGCCGGATTTGCCACCCCGCAAGTTCTGTTCGTGATCGGGGTTCTGTCGCTACTGGTGCCACCGGCCTGCTCGATGTTCAAGCTGATGTTCAGGGCTACGCGAGACGCCAAGTAATACAACCGGCCAGAAACAAACAAGCCCGCTCGATAGCGGGCTTTTTGTTGGGCACCAAAAGGGAAGGGTGGTCAGTGGGTCGCGGCCGCCGGTTGGATGGGCTGGATGGCCAGACGCAGGCCCATGACGCGCAGGATCGCGGTCAGGCTGCGCACCTCGGGGTTGCCCTTCTCCGACAGCGTGCGGTAGAGCTGCGACGGGTTCAGCTCGGCCGACTTGGCCACGCTGCGCACGCCGCCGAACGCCTCGGCCATCTGGCGCAGGGCAATCAACAGTTCGGCTTGCTCGCCGTCTTCAAGGATGCTGTTCAGCAGCTCGACCGCGTAGGCCGGATCGCTGCGGAAAACCTCGGCCATCGCCGCGTCGTGTGATCTGTCTTTCATCGTTCAATCTCCTGTTCGTTCCTGCCAGTCGCGCCAGTACGCGCAGGCGCGGTCAATGTCGCTGTTCTGCTTGCGCTTGTCGCCGCCGCAAAGCAGCAGTTGGTGCCAGATTTCACGTAGCAGCACCCTATGCAGTGCGACTCTACGCGATTAAATGCGATTCTGCGCGACGGTACGCGATCTAGGGTTACGGTATCGCGTGCAAGCGTTTCACCGCGTTGACGAAATCGAGGCGCAGCAAGTGCATGGCCAAATCAATCGCCCCGCCACCGCCACGGTCGGCCTGCACGTCGTACCACTTCGCCCCTGTGGCCAGCAGCTCGACCACGGCCCCCCCAAGCGAGACATGCACGCGCACTGTGTTTTTGTCCTTAACCGGCTGAAACGTGGCGTCACGCTTCCAGTACAAGCCCAACGCATCGAGCACGGCGAGCACCGGCACAATCCGCAAGTGGTTGATCCGGGCATCATCAAATCGCCTTGAGCGCATCGCTTACCACTCCCTATCGAACTGCACCGACGTTACCTGTCATCAGTGGCCAAAGCCTTCGCCCCCTGCTGGGGCTGCGCGGCCTAACGGCCTTGCGGGCTACTCGTGATATTTCATCACGGGGCTACTCCCGGCTGCGCCGATCAAAAGCACGGGGGCTTCGCCATTAGTAATACGCACGGACTTGTTACACCCCCACCCAAGGGCCTGTATCACCGCGAACGGGCCGCCGTCAAAAGCACGGGGGCTTCGCCATTAGTAATACGCACGGAGTTGTTACACTCGATTTGAGGGGCTTTTAAGTACCTCGATACCGTCATAGCTGAGACACCCATTTGCTTTGCGATGGCCCGTACGCTCAATCCTTCACGGCTGAGGGCCTGTGCCTGCGCCTGCTTGGCGTTGGCGGCCTCAAGGTACGTTTCCCGGCAGCGCGTCTACGGTCTTCCTCGCGCTTCCTGTGGCGTTCTGCGGCCTCGGCCTGGCTGACGATGGTCTTTAGCTGCTTCTGTTCGTCTGCGGTGATCCTGAACAGGTTAATCAGGGTGTCGTTCTTCGGCGTGTACAGCGGCGAGTAGTCCTTGCCGCCAAAGCTGACTTTCTCCCCTGCTTCGTAGGCTTTGGCCTTGCTGAACAGCGTCATAAGCTCTTTCGAGCGGCTATTCCATTGCGGATCAAGTTCGCGGGCCAGCGCGGCCCCTTCGTGGTACATCTGCTTGCTGTTGGTCGCACCGGACAAAAGCAGGAAGTTCAACCGCCAAAATAGGTGTTGCATCCTGCTGCCTTCGCCGACGCCGCCGCGCAGCTCGGCCAGCTTGCGCAGGTCTTCGAGGCGATCCCACGCAAGCTGTCGGCCGGAGAATCCGCGCAGATGGTCGGCTTTGCCGCCGGGCACCAAAAGGAAAGGCTTTCTCGTTGCGCGCTGCTGGGCCTGTTTCTGTTGCTCCTGCCGTTGCTGCTCGATAGTCCATCGGGCTGTCGGTAGCAGGGACTCGGCCAGATACTCGAAGTTGTAGCGGATAGGCTGGCCATCGTGGCCGTTTTGAACGTGAACCACTCGGCAGACTTCGCCGCTCTTGCTGTTGACTGTCTCGACGGTGCGCAGCACGCGGCTGGCGTCCTTGGCCATCGGATCGGCCCCGACGTGCGCGAGGCGATCAACAAGGTAGCGTTGGCAGGCATTCCAGCGGGGCAGGGCTTGACGTGGAATCGTGCCCTCTAACAACCACTTGGCTTGTATTCCCCGGCCGCTGTAGATCAGCACTGACGGTGGCGGTACGCCTTCCTCGGCGCAGAAGTACAGGACGGACGCGGCCAGTTGGTCAGGTGAGCGACCGGCCAGCGCGGGCACGCGGTAGGTATCAAGGTCGGTGAACAGCAAGCCCAGCCGCGAGAGGTTCACGACGCGCCGGTTGGGCCGGATGAACTCGGCCTGTGACATCCAAGTGTCGCGGGTCTTGTCCACCAAACTAAGCACGGTGGCCATGTCCGTCAAACGGTGGGAGGACTGGCGCTTGTCGCCGCGAACGTCAACCAGAAGCGAGAAAAACCCGCTCCTGTTGCTGTCGTGGTACAAGTCCGCCTCGTCCTGAGAACTGAACAGCGCAAGTTGTGAACTTGCCATAAGCTCCTGCCTTTCGGGGGCACCACACGGGCGCGCCTCTTGTCAAAGGCAAAGCGAACTACTAGAATGAACCTGAATTTACCCCACCAAGGGCGTCTGTTCCGGTTCCCGTCGCCAAACGGTTCTGTAAGTCGCTCTGCTATTCGCCAAAGCCCCGTCGCCAAACGGGGCTTTTGCATTTCTGGTCAACTAACCGCCGATGCCTATCGGCCGTTGTCACGTTTTGCTCTTGCCAAGGTGCGAGGCACCCAGCCCTGAGCGTCGGTTTCCCACTGTAAAATGCCATGCTGCACAAGTACCGACCCGGCACCGTCCAGCGATGAAAAGTAGCGCGGGCCACCACGGTACTGCCCAAGAATGCGGTCTTTCTTAGCGATCCGCAGTACCACGACTAGCCCTTTGTCGGCCTTGCCGATGGTAGCCGCGTGAACGCCACCGGCGGCCAGCACTTCCTTGAACGATACCGGGTCGATGACAGCATCAGAATCAAACGTAATCATGCCTCACCCCCTTGAGACTGTCCAGCATGGTTGGATTTTGCGAAAGTCATTATTGCATAATAGCGCATTCGTCAAAAGCGTGGTGCTGGCACCTGTGCCACTATAGTAATACTCCCTTTTTGGTGCATTCCTTGAGGTAGGCCATAGACAAAAAGGCTCCGATTCGGGCAACCTTTTTGCTAACATACGGCAATTTCATGCGCGTGTTGTGTGCCGTTTAGGTCACTACAGCCCGCTTAATTCACCATAGAAAGGGGAGGTGCCGAGCCGAATGCCTAGACGACGCGACACCGATATAGAACAAGAAACCGACGATAAACCAGTAGCGCCGGAACGCCTGATTTTTGCCAAAAACTTCAGGAAGGCCCGTATCGCTGCGAAGCTAAGTCAACGAGACGTCAGGGATAAGACGGGATTTGCGCAGTCATGGGT
This sequence comes from Halomonas sp. AOP30-A1-24, assembly GCF_052378165.1. Lineage (NCBI taxonomy): Bacteria > Pseudomonadati > Pseudomonadota > Gammaproteobacteria > Oceanospirillales > Halomonadaceae > Halomonas > Halomonas sp. AOP30-A1-24. Next base: position 41,535 of record NZ_JBQSXL010000006.1, on the reverse strand, counting down.
AAGCGAAATCGAGACAGGGAAAATGGCTATCACCATCGACAACATGGCCAAACTTGCACACTGCGTCGATATGCCCCTGTGGCAGCTTTTAGTACCCTCGTAGCACCCTCCCGCGCTTCAACACCTTTCGTCCGGTTCTGCCAACTAGACCCCACAAACCCGTGGGGTCTTTTTGCTTTTGGATACATTCGGCCTTGTTCGAGTGATAGTGTTTAGACTATCATTGCGGTGTGAGGTCTGATCGGCCTTACGCTATCGTGACAACCGGTAAGGACGAAAGGAATGGACGAAAAATCTCCCGACCCGAGAACTTCTAATCTCGCCAACCAAAGGGCCGAGCACGACCGCCGCATTGTTGAAAAGCTGCGTCGTGAACTCGGGCCGCAGGTCTGTGAGCTGCTGGAAGACTCAAAAGTAATTGAAATCATGCTCAACCCGGACGGTTCGCTTTGGTGCGAATGGCTCGGGGCACCAATGGAGCGAATCGGGACGATGGCCAAGTCGCAGGCCGAGTCGCTGATGGGCACCGTGGCGTCGTCGCTGCGTACCAACATCACGGCGGCAAACCCGATTCTTGAGTGCGAGTTGCCGCTTGACGGTTCACGCTTCGAGGCGCTGATACCGCCAGTCGTCACCGGCCCGACCTTCACCATTCGTAAGAAGGCGAGCATCGTATTCACCCTGCCCAACTACGTCAGTTCGGGGATCATGACCGAGGCGCAGTGCGCCGCGATCAAGAAAGCCGTTCGTGAACGCCGCAACATCCTTGTTGTGGGTGGTACAGGAACCGGCAAAACCACGCTCACTAACGCCATCATCTTCGAGATTGATGCCGTCACCCCTGAGCACCGTATTGTCATCATCGAGGACACGCGCGAGCTGCAATGTAGCTCCCCGAACGTAGTCCCATTGCGGGCTGTCGATCACGTCGATATGACCCGCCTTCTGAAAGCAACCATGCGCCTGCGCCCTGACCGGATTCTGGTCGGCGAGGCCCGCGACGGCTCGGCGCTTGCGTTGCTCAAGGCATGGAACACTGGCCACCCCGGCGGGGCGGCCACTGTTCACGCAAACTCGGCGAATGCTGGCCTGATCCGTATGGAACAGCTTGTGGCGGAAGCCACGGCAGCGCCGATGCAAGCACTGATCGCTGAGGCCGTCGATTTAATCATTGCGATTGAAAAGACGGCCACGGGTCGGCGCATCAAGGAAGTCGTAACCGTTAGCGGACACGACGGCACCAACTACATCACCCAACCGATATAGGAAATCATCACATGACTACAAATGCCCTGTTCGCTTCGCCTGTGGCGTCGTCGGCTCCAACCTTCGCATCGAAGGCTCGGGCCGTACTGACAAGCCCTTACTTCTGGCTGATGGCCGCTCTGTGCGTGGCCCTTCTCTTTGGTGCCGAACCCGCGCACGCGGCAAACGCCACCGAGGGCGGCGGCTCGGGTCTGCCGTGGGAAGGCCCGATTGCCAAGCTCGTCCAGTCGATCAGCGGCCCCGTGGCCTTCGGTATTGCACTGCTCGGCATCATCGCGTGCGGCGCGACCCTGATTTGGGGCGGTGAAATCTCCGAGTTTACCCGCCGCATCATCTACGTGATCCTCGTTGTCTGCATCATCGTTTTCGCCAAAAACCTGCTTACCGGCACCATGTTCTCGGGCGCAGTAATCCCGGCTGACGCAGCAATCACCGCTGACGATCTGGCCAGCGCATCGAAAGCGCAGGCCGCCGCACTGCCGGGTGCAGGGGGTCGCTAATGCAAGTCGAGGAAGCGCGTAGATTGACGCCTTTCCACCGGGCACTGCACCGGCCGCAACAGGTATGGGGTGGCGAGCGCGAGCTAATGCTGTTCTCCATGCTTGTTGCGGGCGGCCTGATCGTGTCGGCCATGAACTGGCCCGCCACGATCCTCGGAACGTGCATCTGGTTGGTTTGCGTCTACGGCCTTCGCAAGATGGCGAAGGCTGACCCGAACATGAGCAAGGTCTACGTTCGCCAGCTCAAGTACGGGAACTATTACGGGCCGTTCTCACGGCCCCATCGTGTGGCCAAGTCGCCACGTATCTACTGATAAGGAGCGGACATGCTTGCGTTAGCACCCTTCCGTAGCAAAGCCGCTGGCTTGCCCGACCTGCTCAACTACGCCGCGCTGATTGATGAAGGCGTAGTGCTGGGCAAGGACGGCTCGCTGATGGCTGGTTTCTTCTTTCGTGGTGATGATGCAGCATCCGCCACCACGTCAGAACGCAACTACCTGACCGCCTTGGTCAATCAATATCTGGCGCGCTTCGGCTCTGGTTGGTCGGTTTGGACTGATGCGTCCCGGCTGGCATCGCCGGGCTATCCGGCCCCGGATGAATCTCATTTCCCTGAGCCGATCACGGCTCTGATTGACGCCGAACGGCGGTCAACTTTCGTCAAGGATCAATCGCTATTCGAGAGTGAATATGCGCTGATTCTGACCTACCTCCCGCCAAGTCGCCGCGACTCGAAATTGGCCGAAATGGTCTACGACGATGATGGCGTAGACGACAGCGACCCGGCCGACCGCCTGCTACTGGACTTCAAGAAAAAGCTCGATGACCTGCACGATGGTGTCGGCGATCTGCTGCATATGCGCCGTATGGCGACGATTACAGTGGGCGAGGGCGAAGACGCCTATCAGAGTGATGAACTGGTGAACTACCTGCATTACACGCTGACAGACGAACCTATCGCGCTGCGTATTCCTGACTGCCCGATGTATCTGGATGCGTGGCTTGGCTATCCCACGCTGTGGCCGGGCGACACGCCCAAGGTCGGCGACAAGTTTGTGTCGTGTGTGGCTATCGAAGGTTTCCCCGGAAACTCGTACCCCGGCATTCTCGACATGCTCGACAGTCTGCCGCTGTCCTATCGCTGGTCGTCGCGGTTTATCTTGGGGGCGTTTGCGGGAGGGGGCGAAATCCTACGTTAAGCCGAGAACGCGCTTACCGTAGTCCCTTAGTTCGCCATTCGGGCCGACATAGCGATAGAGAGTGACGCGCTCGATCCCAAGTTCCTTGCAAAGATCGGAAACGGAAGTGTCGCGCTGCGCCATGGCGGCCTGTGCGAGACGGACCTGTGCTTTGGTGAGGGCAAATTTTCGGCCCCCTTTGCGACCGCGCGCTCTTGCAGCAGCGAGACCGGCCATGGTGCGCTCGCGGATCAGGTCACGCTCGAACTCGGCCAAGGTTGCGAAAATGCCGAAGACCATGCGGCCGGATGCTGTTGTGGTGTCGATCTGAGCGCCCTTTCCGGTCAGCACCCGCAAACCGATATTGCGATCAGACAGATCCTTCACCGTGTTGACCAGATGGGCAAGAGACCGCCCGAGACGGTCAAGCTTCCAGACAACCAGCACATCGCCGTCACGCAATGCTTTGAGGCAGGCGGTCAGACCAGGGCGATCCTCACGGCTGCCGGAAGCGCGATCCTCATAGATCTTGTTTTGTTCGACGCCGGCAGCGCTCAAGGCATCGCGTTGCAGGTCGAGCGACTGAGACCCATCAGCTTTGGAAATGCGTCCATAGCCGATTAACATTTCCGCCATTCCATGACCATGGTGAATGGCGTCGTGAGATACCTTTGCACCCTGTCTTGTGGACCCCTAGATGGTCTCGGTTCATCGAAGAACGTCAGTTTCAAGCCTTCATCAAGCAATGCAGACATGTAAGTGCTCAAGGGGCGATGCCAGTTTCGCACTCGCAAGCCATCCCATTCGAACCACTCTGCCCGTTCACCAAAATAGTTTCCAAGAGGATGGTACGCACGACCGTCTTCGCCTTTGATCCACCCAATTGTGCCATTGGAAGTGCAGAAACTTGTCAGGTTTGCGATCAGAATTCTTCCGCCGGGCTTGAGAATGCGAGTGGCTTCTCGAACCGCCGTGTGTATGTCGTCAATGTCGATAAGGCTCAGGTAGAATACTGCGAGGTCGAACTCTTCATCATAGAAAGGCAATTTCTCGGCAAAAGCGTTGAGATATTTACCAGCTGGATCACGGTTTCGTGCTCTTTCAATAAACGGTTCGATTGGATCAATTCCGACAGCATCGATACCGATCTCCTTTGCCATACGGCAAAACCGTCCTTCGCCGCAGCCGATATCCAACATTTTTGCCGCGCCCGACAATTCGGCTCGTTCCAGCATCGGCTTGTCGAGGATGAACTCGCGCGCGAAATCGCCGGCATCTGGCATTCTGTCGATCCACGCTTGAGAAGAGCTAAGCCAACCGTTCTCATCCGGGTCACGTTGGTTCATTGCCTGTTATTCCCTGTTACACAAACGGTGGTTTGAGGCGGTGCGTTTGCCACAAATGATTTGATCGCTGGAAATGTATCTCAACCAGCTTCATAAACAAAGCGTCTTGAACATCCTCGAATTTTGATAAAGGAACATGGATGCCGCGTCGCGTCACTCTCACTGATCGGCAAAGGGACGCGCTGCTGCGTCTGCCAATCTCGCAGGTGGATTTACTCAAGCATTATACGTTGAGTGATGAAGACCTCGGCCACATCAAGCTTCGCCGCCGTCCACACAACAGGTTCGGCTTCGCCCTGCAATTATGCGTCCTGCGCTATCCCGGTCGGGTGCTGGCACCCGGCGAACTGATTCCAGCAGAGGTCGTCGAATTTATCGGCGCACAACTCGGCTTGCATGCCGAGGATCTGGTTGACTATGCCGCCCGTGAGGAGACGCGACATGAGCATCTGGCGGAGTTGCGGGCGCTCTACGGATTCCGCACATTCTCTGGACGTGGTGCGCGCGAATTGAAGGACTGGCTGTTCCGGGAAGCCGAGATAGCGGTGTCGAACGAGGATATTGCCCGTCGCTTTGTGGCTGAATGCCGTCGCACCCGCACGGTTCTTCCCGCGACATCCACGATCGAGCGCCTCTGCGCCACGGCTCTGGTCGATGCCGAGCGGCAAATCGAGGCGCGGATTGCCGATCGGTTGTCCATGCCTATCCGGGAACAGTTACTGGCATTGCTAGAGGAGACGGCTGACGATCGGGTGACCCGTTTCGTATGGCTGCGTCAGTTCGAGCTCGGCTCGAACTCGTCGTCGGCCAACCGGCTGCTCGACCGGCTCGAGTATCTGCAACGTGTCGATCTTCCCGAGGATATGCTTGCTGGTGTTCCTGCTCATCGGGTGACGCGTTTGCGCAGGCAGGGCGAACGGTATTACGCCGACGGCATGCGTGATCTCCCGGAAGACAGGCGGCTTGCGATTCTGGCGGTGTGCGCGTCTGAATGGCAGGCGATGCTTGCTGATGCCGTGGTCGAAACCCACGACCGGATCGTCGGCCGTCTCTACCGGGCGTCGGAGCGCATTTGCCAAGCGAAGGTCGCTGACGAGGCGAACGCGGTGCGCGACACCCTGAAATCCTTCGCTGCAATTGGAGGGGCCCTGGTCGATGCACGAGATGACGGCCAGTCGCTGAACGACGTTATCGCGAGCGGATCAGGGTGGGATGGATTTAAAACTCTTGTCGCGATGGCTGCCAGGCTAACCGCCACCATGACTGCCGATCCGCTCAATCATGTGCTCGACGGCTATCACCGTTTCCGCCGGTACGCTCCTCGCATGTTGCGCTTGCTCGATTTGCGGGCTGCGCCAGTCGCGCTGCCGCTTCTAGAAGCGGTGACGGCCCTGCGTACTAGTTTGAACGATCCCGCGCTGACCTGCTTCCTGCGACCGAGCTCCAAATGGCATCGCCATCTTCGTGCCCAGACGGCTGGTGATAGTCGCCTCTGGGAGATCGCGGTGCTGTTCCATTTGCGCGATGCGTTCCGCTCCGGGGACGTTTGGCTTGCCAAGTCCCGGCGCTATGGCGATCTGAAACACGCACTTGTTCCGGCGCAAGCCGTGGCGGAAAGCGGCCGTCTCGCCGTACCATTGCGGCCGGAGGAATGGCTGGCAGACCGGCACGCTCGCCTCGACATGCGGTTGCGCGAGCTTGGCCGTGCGGCACGCTCGGGCACGATTCCCGGCGGGTCGCTCGAAAACGGCGTCCTGCATATTGAGAAGCTCGAAGCCGCCGCGCCGACAGGCGCCGAAGATCTAGTGCTTGATCTCTACAAGCAGATCCCGCCCACGCGCATCACCGATCTCTTGTTGGAAGCGGATGCAGCGACTGGCTTCACGGAAGCGTTCACGCATCTGCGCACCGGAGCGCCTTGCGCTGACCGGATCGGGCTGATGAACGTCATCCTTGCGGAGGGGGTCAATCTCGGCCTGCGCAAGATGGCCGACGCGACGAACACCCACACTTTCTGGGAGTTGATCCGCATAGGGCGATGGTATGTCGAAGGCGAAGCCTACGACCGGGCGCTGGCCAAGGTTGTCGAAGCGCAAGCGGCGTTACCCATGGCCCGGTTTTGGGGCATGGGTACGTCGGCTTCGAGCGATGGTCAGTTCTTTGTCACCACAGAGCAAGGTGAGGCCATGAATATGGTCAACGCTAAATATGGCAATACCCCGGGCCTGAAAGCCTACAGTCATGTCTCGGATCAGTATGCGCCGTTCGCAACCCAGGTGATTCCTGCAACGGCGAGCGAAGCTCCATACATCCTCGATGGTCTGCTTATGAACGATGCCGGTCGCAATATCCGCGAGCATTTCACCGACACGGGTGGCTTTACCGATCACGTATTTGCCGCATGTGCCATTCTCGGCTACCGCTTCGCCCCGCGGATTCGCGATCTTCCGTCCAAGCGGCTATATGCATTCAATCCTTCGTCCGCGCCGACGCATTTGAAGACCTTGATTGGCGGAAAGATCAATCAGGCCATAATCGAGCGGAATTGGCCTGATATCTTGCGCATCGCCGCTACGATTGCCGCTGGAAGCATCGCGCCCAGCCAAATCTTGCGTAAGCTCGCTTCCTATCCGCGGCAGAACGAACTGGCCACGGCCTTGCGCGAGGTCGGCCGCATCGAACGCACCCTGTTCATGATCGACTGGATTCTGGATGCCGATCTGCAACGCCGCGCCCAGATAGGGCTCAACAAGGGCGAGGCACATCACGCGCTGAAGCGGGCCATCAGCTTCCATCGCCGGGGCGAAATCCGCGATCGTTCCGCCGAAGGCCAGCACTACCGAATCGCTGGCATGAACCTGCTCGCGGCAATTATCATCTTCTGGAACACCATGAAGCTGGGTGAAGTCGTCGCTAACCAGAAACGCGATGGAAAACTGATATCGCCCGATGTTCTGGCTCACGTCTCACCTCTCGGATGGGAGCACATCAATCTCACCGGAGAATATCGCTGGCCAAAGTCTTAGCGTAGGATTCCGCCCCCTCCTGCAAACGACCCCAGTATGCCGCGAGCCGTGGATATGAACTCGATGTCGCCAGAACACTGGTTTGTAGTGGCTTAATGAATCCGGACACTCCATAGAGGCGCTATAGTAGCGCCATGAATGAGGTGTCTATTTTGAATCAACGTCGAGCGTTTACCCCGGAGTTCAAGCTTGAAGCCGTGAACTTGGTACTAAACAAAGGCTATTCCGTTACAGAAGCCTGTGATGCATTGGATATTGGGCCCACAGCGATGCGTCGCTGGATTGACCAGTACAAGAAGGAAAAGCTGGGAATCATCTCCGAGGGACGCAAAGCGCTAACGCCGGAGCAAAGGCAGATCCAAGAGCTTCAGAAGCGCGTTGATCGTCTTGAGCTGGAGAAAGACATCCTAAAAAAGGCTACCGCGCTCTTGATGACGGACGAGTTCAAGCTCAAGCGCTGATTGGTTCGTTCAAACACCGTTTGCCGGTTCGTGCGCTTTGCAGCCTGTTCGGCTTACCTGCTTCCACGTATTACGAACAGGAACAAAGAAAAGATCTAATCGATGTTGAAAGGATTCACCTGCGCGCAACGGTGGCAGCACTGTTCAATGCCAGCAACCAATCGGCGGGCAGCCGAACGGTTGTTTTTCAATTGGCACTAATGGGCCTGATGGTGGGCCGTTATAAAGTCTCTCGACTCATGGAAGAGGCCGGGCTGGCCAGCAAACAGCCAGGCCGCCATAACTACAAAGCGGCGGGCGCTGCACATCCGATGGTTGAAAACCATCTGCAGCGTGAGTTTAACGTTCAGACTCCCAACCAGGTCTGGTGCGGTGATATCACCTATGTGTGGGTGGGTAAGCAGTGGGCTTACTTGGCGGTCGTCATTGACTTGTATGCCCGACGGGTAATCGGTTGGGCCACATCGCAGTCGCCTGATAGCGCGCTGACAATCAAAGCACTGAACATGGCTTATAACCTGCGAGGCCAGCCCAAAGGCGTGATGTTCCACTCCGACCAAGGTTGCCAGTACAGCAGCCTGGCTTATCAGCAGCAGCTATGGCGCAAACGAATGGTTCAGAGCATGAGCCGCCGAGGGAACTGTTGGGATAACGCCCCAATGGAGCGGGTGTTCCGCAGCTTTAAAAGCGAATGGATGCCTAAGCAGGGTTACCGCGACCTGTATGAAGCAACGAGAGACATAGGCCGCTATCTGATGAGCTACTACAACAGGCAGCGTCCGCACAGCTACAACGCCGGCCTGCCACCGGAGCTAGCTGAAAAAAGACTTAACAAACTGTCCGGAATTAGTTGACCACTACAGTTATCAATGCGATGGTGGTGATGGAAATCTTCTATCTTTTCAAAATCCGTTATCTTCATGCCTCGTCTTTCAGTTTTGTCGGCATGAAGCGGACGCCGGTCGTTCTCGCGGCCATTGGCGTCGTCGTGCTGGCGCAACTGGCCTTCACCTATCTACCCGCCGGTGCACAACCTTTTTGCAAGCGCGCCGATTTCGATTGTCGATGTTGCTGGTGATCGGTGTCGGCGTGATCTTAATGGCCAATTTAGGAAGTGGAAAAGATCGTTATCCGCCGCATGGACTGGCAGGCGGTCTGATGGGTAAAGCCGGATGAAGGCAGGCATTTCTCACGCAGTCGTATCTGTATGCTGAAATATGACGATGATAATCCAGTTTGACGGAGACAGAGCTTACGTCTAAGAGGCTTACGCCAAGATAGTCTCTTCCTCCCACTCATTGTTTCCGGTCTTGTCGACGTGGCTGAAAATAAGAAAAAAACGATCGTTCAGGTGTTGACGGAAAGCTATGGCGATCTGGTCAAGCATCTTGCGCGCCGCTTCGGGACAGCCACGGATATTCACGACGTCGTTCAGGATACCTATCTGCGTGCCGAAAAAATGCCGCCGGATATGGATGTGCAGAATCTGCGGGCCTATGTGTTCCGGATGGCGGACAATATCGCCATCGATCATTTGCGCAGAAAAAGCGCGCAAACGCGCTATTTCGAGCCACTGGGCGATCGTGATTCACTTTGCGCAGATGCCTCGCCGGAGCAGACGGCCGATTTCCGCCAACGCATCGCCATTCTCGAAAACGTCGTTGCAAATCTTCCGCCCCGGCAGAGGGAGGTTTTTCTCATGCATAAGTTCGACGGTCTCAGCCATTCGCAGATCGCCGAGCGGCTCGGAATAACGAAAAGTGCCGTGGAAAAACTCATCATCAAGGCGCTTGCGACCGCTCGAGCCAGACTGGATGAAAGGCTGAACTGATGAAAAAGCCATGTGCGATGATGAGGTGTAGCGATTGCAGATTCGTCAACAGGGTTAAGACCGGCAATTGCCGGGAACCTCATTTCGAGAGGAAAACCCGTTGAACGGCGGTGGCTACGAACGCATATTGTCAAAACAGAAGGCGAAAGACGAAGCCCTTGCATGGTTTGTCAGGGTCAATTCGGGCGATGCGGGCGATGCCGAGTTGCGCGCCCATAGACGCTGGCTTGCGGCTTCCGATGACAACCGCGCTGAATATGAGCGCATTTCCGGTATATGGTCCGATTTCGATAAGGTGGCCGATCCGCGATTGCCGCTCACCATGCGCAAGCCGCCGCTCGGGCGCAGGCCAGGCCGCCGTGCCTTCCTTGCAGGCGGACTTGCCACCGCGGCGGGTCTTGCGGCCGTTACGGCAATTAATGGATTACCGGCCGGTTTTCTCGCCGATTACAGCACCGGCACCGGCGAGCAGCGGAGCCTGACGCTGGCGGACGGGCCTTTTTCGCTGTCGCGAAGGACGCCCATCGTCCCTTCGTCGTCGAGGCGGCTTCCGGTACGGCAACGGCGCTCGGCACCCGGTTCTCGGTGCACGAATGGGGTGGGAATGCCTCCGTGGCGGTGGAGGAAAGCGCGGTTTCAGTGACCGCGCCGGACGGGTCGTCCGCTGTCCTGAACGTGGGAGAGAGCGTCTCCTACGGCCCCGGCGGTATGCAGCAAATCGCGCGTGTCGATGTGGAAAGCGACCTGGCCTGGCGTCGCGGCAAGCTGATTTTCGAGGATCGTCCGTTGCAGCAGGTCGTCGCCGATGTGAACCGCTACCGCAGCGGTACGATTCGTATTCTCGATGCGAAGCTCATGGATCTGCGCGTGAGCGGAATTTTCAATATTGCCGAACCCGATGCGGTGCTGACCACAATAACCGAGACCTTGCCGGTCAGGGCGGTGAGGCTTACGGATTATCTCGTTTTGCTGCGTGGGACGTAATCCCGTTTTGAGTCAAAACGTCATCCGCATAATTCCTGATAATTTTTTTCATATTTAGGGTGAGGTGGAATGCCGCGGAATACGTCTTCCTTCTGAAAGCATCCCGAGCGGGCTGCAAACAGACAGGAGAGGGAGAAGGAAATGATGCGGCAAACCGGATTTCTGACCGTCGGGACCATGAAGGCGCATATGCGAAAGATGGCGATTGCCCTTCTTGCATCGTCCTCGGCTTTACTGGCGGTTACGCTTTACGCCACCCAAAGCATGGCGCAAACCGTCCCGGCCTCTTATTCGGTGCCTGCCGGTCCCCTGGGGGCTGCGATTTCGCGCTTCGGCGACAATGCCAATCTTCAGGTTCTTTATCCGGCCGATTTGGTTCGCGGCAAGCAGACGAAAGGGGTGCGTGGCAATATGAGCCGTGAGGAGGCGCTTAGCCGTCTTCTGGCAGGCACCGGCCTTTCCTATCGGTTCACATCTTCGGACACCGTCACTCTGGAACCGCTGCCGAGGGAGGGGAGCGCAGGCATTGCGCCCGATGGGTCCACCGTTCTTTCGACCATCGTGGTCAACGGGCAGGGCGAGAACGCCTGGGGCCCTGCGCAAGGCTTCGTCGCGCATCGCTCCGCGACCGCGACTAAGACCGACACGCCCATTCTGGAAACGCCGCAGACGATCAATGTGGTGACGGCACGGCAGATCGAGACGCTGAAACCCTCCAAGCTTGCGGAAACGCTGCGCTATACGCCGGGTGTGGTGACCGAATTCCAGCCAAGCACCAGCTATTTCGACCGAATCCGCATTCGCGGCTTCTACAGCATCAATAATATCTACCTTGACGGAACCCAGCTCACACCTTCGGGTACGCTCGCTGTCGCGCAGGTGGACCCGTTTCTGCTGGAGCGTGTGGAGGTTCTCAAGGGGCCCGCTTCGGTACTTTATGGCCAGAACGGTTCCGGCGGCCTGATCAATATGGTGTCCAAGCGCCCGCTGGGCAATAACGACCGCGAGATCGGCTTTAGTGTCGGCACCGACAAACACCTTGAAACGACCATAGACTGGAACGGCGTTTCCGCGGATGAAACGTTCAGCTATCGCATTGCCGGCGTCGGCCGCAGGGCCGATCTCGATTCGGACTATGGCGAGACAGAGCGCTACGCCATCGCTCCGTCTTTCACCTGGCGTCCTTCGGAGGACACGAACTGGACGGTGAGGGCGGCGTTGCAGCGCGATCCGGAAGGTAATTCGAGCAGCTATCTGCCTGCGGTCGGAACCATCCTGCCCAATATCAACGGTCAGTTTCCGCGCGGGATCTATACCTGCGATCCAACTTTCTGCGATTACGACCGCAAGCAATATTATGTCGGTTCGGATTTCAGGCACAAGCTGAACGAGGATCTGGAATTTCGCCAGAACCTGCGTTTCACCTATGTCGATGTCAATTCGACCTCCTTCAGACTCGGTGCCTTGAAAGCCGATCAGAAAACGGTCAGCCGGCCGGCGCTTAATCAGGCGGCGACCACGCGCGGCATCGCAGCCGACAACAGCCTGAAATATGATTTTGACATTGGTGATACCCGCAACGAACTGATCGCCGGTTTCGATTATCGCCGGTTTTCCTCGGACAATCTTTCACTCTCCGGAACCAATTCCAGTCTCGATCTCAATCTGTTCGATCCGGTTTACGGCAATTATAGCCTGCCCACGCTGGCGCGCCGCACTGACAACAATGTCGTGCTGGAGCAATATGGTGTTTATGCGCAAAACCAGATGTCTCTGGGCAACTGGCGCCTGCTGACCGGCCTGCGTCAGGATTGGGCGAACACCACCAACGATAATTTTCTCACCGATTTGACAACGGAAACGCGTGACGATGCCCTGACGGGCCGCGCCGGTCTCCTCTATCTCTTCGATAACGGTCTTGCGCCCTATGTCAGCTATTCGACATCGTTCGAGCCGACTTCCGGTACGGATTATTATGGCGAGACTTTCAAGCCGACCGAAGGCAAGCAATGGGAAATCGGTCTGAAATACGAACCGCAATGGTTCAATGGCGTGTCCACCGCCTCGCTCTATGATCTCAAGCGGACGAATGTGACCACGGCCGACAATGAGCATACCTGCGCGGCGGCGCCCAATCTGCCCGATTGCGGCAATTTTTCGGTACAGACCGGCGAAGTGCGTGTGCGCGGGCTGGAGCTTGAAAGCAAGATCAGCCTGACCGAGAAGGTCAATGCCTCCTTCGGCTATACCTATATGGATGCCGAGGTTACCAGCAGCAATGACGGCTATGAGGGCAACAGGACGACCAATACGCCCAATCATATGGCCTCGGCCTGGCTCGACTACACCTTCCGCGAAGGCGTTCTCGACGGCCTGACGCTGGGTGGCGGCGTGCGTTATGTCGGAAGCATGTATGCCGATGACGACAATCTCAAGCCCATTCCGGCCTATACGTTGGGCGATGCGATGCTGGCCTACGAGCTCGGCAGGCTTTCGCCCAATCTAGACGGGTCGAAACTGGCGGTGTCGGTGACTAATCTTGCCGACAAAAAAGCTGTCGGCGGCTGCACCAGCGCCAGCTATTGCGATTATGTCGACGGGCGCAGTATCATCGGTTCCCTCAATATCAAATTCTGACAGGAGCGCACCGGCGGTTCGGACGAACCGCCGGTGCCGGTGTTTACGCCATGACAGTCGATCCGGACCAGACCTCGATTGCGGCCGCAGGCCTCGATCTGGCCTATCAGACGAAAACCATCGTTCATGACGTCGGTCTTTCCATCGCGAAAGGCACGGTGACGACGCTTGTCGGCCCCAACGGGTCGGGCAAATCGACATTGCTCAAGGGGCTGGGTCGGCTGCTCGACCCTTTGGGTGGACAGGTTCTGCTCAATGGCAGGGATATTCGAGAGATGCGGACGCGCGACATCGCGCGCAGGCTCTCGATCCTGCCGCAGGGGCCGGTCGTTCCCGAGGGCCTGAATGTTCACGAACTGGTCGCCTATGGCCGTGCGCCGCATCAGGGGCTTTTCGGCCTGACGACGGAGGAAGACCGGGCGGCGGTCGAGCACGCCATGGCTATGACCGGCGTCGCACCGTGGCGCGATACGCCGGTGGATGCGCTTTCGGGCGGGCAGCGGCAGCGGGTCTGGATCGCCATGACGGTGGCGCAACAGACGCAGATCATGTTTCTCGACGAGCCGACGACCTATCTCGACATCGCGCATCAGCTCGACGTTCTCGAACTGCTGCGCAAACTCAACCGCGCGCATGGCCGCACCATCGTCATGGTGCTGCACGATCTCAATCTGGCGGCGCGCTATTCCGATCGCATCGTTGCGCTGCGCGATGGCCGCATCGTCGCCGACGGTGCACCGCGGGACGTTATCACCCCGTCGATCCTGCACCGGGTTTTCGAGATCGAGGCGGAAATACATGACGATCCCGTTTCGGGATGCCCATGGTTCGTTCCCAGACAGATCGTCCCCGCACAAAACGCCGAAGAACAGATCGTTATGGAAAGAAGTGTGCCGCAGTCAATTACCTCCGGCTGAAGCCGGAGGCTTGTAAAAGCAAGCCCGGTTGACCAGGGAAAGCGGTAGCCAACCCGCTACGTTGATAACAGGTCGCCAAGACTCACCGCCAAATGCTTCCTCAGTTTGGCGCTCTGAAAGGTCAGGATCATGCTGGCGCAGGGTAAAACGCCGAAGGTCTTGATCGCTGCCGATAGCCATATCGTTGGCAGGAGCCGGTTATCAACCTTCCCGAGGGGAGACGGGGCGAAAGCCCTGCGACACCAGGCCCGTAAGGGCATTGATTAGGAGGAAATCGCATGGCGGTTTTCGTATGGGATAAACACAAGCGGCCACTGATGCCGTGCAGCGAAAAGCGCGCCCGGTTGCTGTTGGCGCGTGGTCGTGCCGTGGTACATAAGCGCTATCCGTTCACGATCCGGCTGAAAGATCGGGTGGGTGGTGACACGCAACCGCTTCGCCTGGGCATCGACCCTGGCAGCAAAACGACCGGGCTGGCGTTGATGCGTGAAACGGACAGCACCGAATCAGACGGCCCGCAACGGCATGTATTGTGCTTATTTGACCTGGTGCATCGTGGCTATCAGATCAAGAAGTCACTGGAGCAGCGCCGTGGCTTTCGGCGGCGTCGCCGGTCAAAGAATCTGCGTTATCGCGCCCCGCGCTTCAACAATCGCACCAAGCCCAAAGGCTGGCTGGCCCCCAGCCTGCAACATCGAGTGGATACGGTCATGGCCTGGGTAGAACGACTCAGCAAGCTAGCCCCCGTCACGGCCATCAGCCAGGAGTTGGTGCGCTTTGATACCCAGAAGCTCGACAACCCGGAGATTAGCGGGGTCGAGTACCAGCAAGGTACTTTGCTGGGCTACGAGGTACGCGAGTACCTGCTGGCAAAATGGGGCCGTGAGTGTGCCTATTGTGGCACCGGCGACACACCGCTGGAGATTGAGCATGTGGTGCCGCGTTCACGCGGTGGTTCCAACCGGGTCAGCAACTTGACCCTTAGCTGCCACCCCTGCAATCAGGCTAAGGGTTCGCTGCCGTTGGCGGACTTTTTCTCCCGTGACAAGGGGCTGAGAAAACGCCTCAAGGCTAACGGCTTATCAGCGGACGCACGGCTGGAGCGGGTACAACGCCAGCTCAAGCAACCGCTGCGCGATGCCAGTGCGGTTAATGCCACGCGCTGGGCACTGTTTAATGCGCTTAAAACGACGGGACTGCCGGTGGCAGTCGCCAGCGGTGGTCGCACTAAATACAACCGTCAGCGACTCGGCATTCCTAAGACTCACGCCCTGGATGCGGCTTGTGTGGGCGCTTTCGGCAGGTTGCACGACTGGACAGCCCCGACGCTAACGATCAAATGCACCGGGCGCGGCAACTACCAGCGCACCCGCTTGACGAAATATGGTTTTCCGCGTGGCTATCTGATGCGCCAGAAGCAGGTGCGGGGCTTTCAAACCGGCGACATAGTGAAAGCCGTGGTGCCTAGCGGCAAAAAGGCCGGTACCTATACGGGCCGCGTCGCGGTGCGCAAAACCGGCAGTTTCAATATCCAGACCGACCAGGGTGCCGTGCAGGGCATTTCGCACAAACACTGCACCGTGATACAACGCGGTGATGGCTACGGCTATCACCTCACCCCGACTATCCACCAACTAAAAGGAGGAGCGGGACAGGCGGTGGCGTAACCGAGTCGCTCTGCGAGCGACGCGCTATCCCTCCCGGCACTAGAAGTACCGGGTATCCCGCGCAAAATCTGATGATGATGTCGAGAAGAAGCTTCGCTTGCGGGCTTGCCGCCTTCGCCGCCTTCGCCGCATCCACGCAAGGGGCTTTTGCGGCGCGCGTCTGTGCGGTGAGCGAACTGGGTGAAACATGCCTGGCGCAGCCGGCGCGGCGGGTGGTGGCGCTTGACCAGCAGAGTGCGGAATTTCTTCTGGCGCTGGGCCTGCAACCGGTCGGAATGACGGGCCCCGCCAATTATCGCCGCTTCACCGGCGATGCCGAGCCCCGGCTTTCGGACGAGGTGACCGATCTCGGTCTGTCTTCCGCACCCAATATCGAACTCATCATGGCGCTTGAGCCGGATCTGATCCTCGGCAGCGCCAACAGCATCCAGAAAAGTCGCACCCTGCTTGGCGAAATCGCGCCGGTGGCGGCATTCCTTTCCTATCCAGCCGGAAAACCCGACCAGATGGCGAATATGGTCGAGACGCTGCGTGCCGTCGCGCGTCTGACGGGACGGGAAGCGGAATGCGGCGATTTCCTCGCGTCTCTCGATGAAACGCTTGCGGAAATGAAGCAAAGTGTCGTCGCGAAAGGGCTGGACAAGCGTCCTGTCGTGCTGGGCAATGTCAATGCCGGCGTCACAGGGGCCGAAATCATGCTCTTCAATCGCAATGCGCTGCCGGCGCAGCTTTTGCAGCGTTGCGGCTTCGCCTATGCCTATGATGACGACCGCTATCTCGAAAAAGGCTTCAACGTCACCACCGCCGAAACGCTGATCGCCTTGCAGGATGCCGATTTTCTCTACATGCCCTTCAATGAGAAGGGTGTGGCCAATCTCATGGCGACGCCGGTGTGGCGCAATCTGCGTTTCGTGCGCGAGAACCGCTTTCAGCCCATTCCCTACCGGCTGATCCACAACGGCCCGCTGAGCGCGCGGCTGTTTCTGCGCGATGTCCGCAAGGCGCTTCTGACGTGAGCGTGCCGCGGCAATGCTTGCGCGAACTGGGCATGATCGGGGCGGGCGTCATGGCGCTCGTCGCCGCTTTCGCGCTCAATATGGCGCATGGCGAGGCCCGGATCGGGGTTGGCGACATCATCCGCTCCTTTGCGTATAATGACGATCTGCTGCGCGACGTCGTCAGCGGCTTTCGCCTGCCGCGCGCCACCATAGGGGTGCTTGCGGGCAGCGCCTTCGCCGTCTCCGGCGCGCTCATGCAGAGCATCCTGCGCAATCCGATGGTGTCGCCGGGCATTCTCGGCATCAGCGCGGGAAGTTTTTTCTTCATTGCGCTGGCCACCATATTCGCACCGGCCCTGATCGTTTTCATGCCCATCGCCGTCGCGGTCTGCGGCGGTCTGGTTGCCGTGCTGATGGTCTATCTGCTGGCGGGCGGGTTTCGCGCCACGCCGCTGCGCATTCTTCTTGCTGGACTGATCGTCGCCATGACGATTTCAAGCATAACCGGCGCGCTGCTGCTGCTCTACGAGAGCGAGGCGCGGTTTCTCATTACCTGGAGTGCGGGTTCGCTGCGGCAGAACGGCTGGAGCAATGTGCAACTCGTCTGGCCATGGATCGTCCTCTGCCTCATTGCGGCTTTCACGCTGTCGCGCGCATATGATATTGCCCGGCTCGGCGAGGATACGGCCAGAAGCCTCGGACAGAAACACGCATTGCTCGTCACCGCGACCCTGATCGTCGTGCTGGTGCTGACGGGCGCTTCCGTCGCCGCCACCGGTCCCATCGGCTTCGTCGGTCTTGTCGCGCCGCATCTGGTCAAGCTTGCGGGGGTCAGACGGCATGCCGCGCTGATACCGGCCGCGGCACTCTGGGGCAGCAGCCTGTTGCTTGCCGCCGACAGCATCACCTACATGCTTGGAAGCCTGACCAGCGCACCGCCCGTGGGGGCCATTACGGCAGCCCTCGGTGCGCCATGGCTTCTGTGGCTCGTCCTGCGCCGCAGCCGGGGCGGGCAGATGAATGCGGCTTCATCGCTCGATTTCGGCCGAGCCGGACATGTTTCCCCCACGATCCTGCTTTTGGCCCTTCTGCTCCTCATCGGCCTCACGCTGCTTGCGGGTCTCATGTTCGTCGGCGGTCTGCCGCTGTCGGGAATGCAGGTCATGCAGGCACTCTCCGGCAAGGCTGCGCCGCTCATGCAGAAGATCGTCTGGGACATGCGTGGCCCGCGTATTCTCGCAGCCTGTCTTGCCGGTGCGGGTTTCGCCCTTGCCGGCGCGCTTTTTCAGGCAGCATTGCGCAATCCTCTGGCGGATTCGTCGATTGTCGGGGTCAATGGCGGGGCGACGGCAGGCATTCTTCTCATGGTGGCGCTGTTTCCCGCAGCAAGCGCGACGGGCATCGGCATGGCGGCACTTGCCGGTGGAATGCTTGCGGCGGCCACCGTCTATATCCTTGCATGGCGCACGAGGCTGACACCGACCTTTCTCATCCTGATCGGCATTTCCGTTTCCGCCCTTTGCGGCGCATTCGTGCAGATACTGGTCATGCAGACCCGCTTTACCGACAATCCGATGGTGTGGCTCATCGGCGGACTTTACGGGGCCAACTGGTCCACGGTGCAGATATTGTTTCCCACGCTTCTTGCCGGTTTCATCTGTGCGATGCTGGTGGCGACGAAACTCGAACTGCTTTCGCTCGGCGACATCACGGCGCGCAGCCTTGGTGCTGCGATCGCGCCCGTCAGGCTCGCCGCCGGAGCGACGGGCGTCACGGTTGCCGCCATCTGCGTTTCGCAGACCGGGCCTGTCGGCTATGTCGGCCTGCTGGCGCCGCATCTGGCGCGGTTTTTATGCGGCCATTCCCTGCGCGCGGTCTTGCCCGTTTCGGTGCTGGTCGGTGCGCTTCTTCTCGGGCTCGCCGATATTGCTGCCCGGCTCGTCATTGCGCCGGGGGAACTGCCCGCAGGCTCCGTCATTGCGCTGATCGGCGCCCCTTATCTCATCTATCTTATCCGCCGGAGTATGCGCACATGAGCCATCCGAACCGACAGCTTCATTTCAATTCCTGTATCGATCATCTCGATCTGGCATGGCGCATTGCGGGGGATATGCCGTCCCGTCTTTTCGATATGCGCCAGCTTGAGGAGCGTGCGCAACTGGCCGAGAAAGGGCTGATGGACGCCATGTTCATCGCCGATTTCTACACCTACCGTCCGGGCTTTTCGCTGGAACCCATAGCCCTTCTTTCAGCACTTTCCACGGTGACCAGGCATATCGGGCTGATCGCCTCCGTTTCGACCACCTATAACGAGCCTTATAATCTCGCGCGCATGTTCGCAGGCCTCGACCGCCTCAGCAATGGCCGCGCGGGCTGGAACATGGTGACGACGGCCATCGGCACGGTCGCCGCCAATTACAGCCGCGACGAACATCTCGAACACGATACGCGATACGAGCGTGCCCATGAGGTGATCGAGGTCGTAACCGCGCTGTGGGACAGCCTCGATGAAGATGCGCTCTCCTGTACGCCTGAGGGCATGCTCCACGCCTCACCCGGGAACGTTCCGGCCCTCGATCATCGTGGAAAATGGTTCGAGGTTCAGGGGCCGCTCGACATACCGCGCCCCATACAGGGCAGCCCGGTGCGCATGCAGGCGGGTTCGTCGCAGGCGGGACGGGATTTCGGCGCACGCTGGGCGGAAGTCATCTTC
The DNA here is from genome assembly GCF_052378165.1 of Halomonas sp. AOP30-A1-24. Lineage (NCBI taxonomy): Bacteria > Pseudomonadati > Pseudomonadota > Gammaproteobacteria > Oceanospirillales > Halomonadaceae > Halomonas > Halomonas sp. AOP30-A1-24. Next base: position 22,011 of record NZ_JBQSXL010000006.1, on the reverse strand, counting down.
ACCGCCCAGCCGGTCCTTTCCATCGCACAGGAATTTTATGCCGATATTCGCCGCCGCATGGCCGCTTTCGGACGCACGCCCGATCAACTCAATATCCTGCCGGGCCTGATGCCGATCGTTGCGAAAACCCGCACGGAGGCCGAAGCCCTTCTGGCGGCGCGACAGGGCGCGGGTGAAAATGCGGGCGCGCGCATGAAGGAAATGGTCGGCATCGACCTTTCGCAATTGCCGCCCGACGAGCCGATCCCTCTCGATCTGCTGCCCGAGCAGGGATTCACCAACGGAATGCGTGGAAGATCGGATCTTTATCTCGACATGATCCGCAAGCATCGCCTGACCCCGCGTCAGGTGCTGCAACAGGGCGCGCATCTGGCTTTCGCTGGAACGCCGCTTGAGACGGCCGACCTCATCAGCGAATGGTTTACGGGCTTTGCCTGCGACGGCTTCACGCTGATGTGGCCTTCTCTTGAGGCGAATATCCTGTTTGTCGAAGAAGTGGTCCCCATCCTGCAACGGCGCGGTTTCTATCGCACCCGCTATGCGGGAACGACGCTGCGCGACCATTTCGGTCTGGCGCGCCCCGACAACCGGCGCTTCGCTGCAAAGGGACATTGAAAATATGAAACAGCTTCATTTCAATTATATTCTCGGGCCGGAAAGTCTCGCCGCGGTGGATGGCGTTTCCGCGCGTCCCGGCGCTCTCCAAACTCTCCTGACACTGGCGAAACGCGCCGAATCGGGCGGGATCGACGCGCTCGTCTTCAGGGATGCGAACAATGCGGGCCTGGTGCGGGAAGGATGTGCATTCCTTCCATACGAGCCGTTTACGGCTTTTGCGGCGCTGGCGGCTGCAACCGATCGCATCGGTCTTGCCGCCGCCGTCTCCCCGCGCACCAGCCAGCCCTATAACGTTGCGCGGCGGCTTGCGACCATCGATCATATCAGCCGGGGCAGGGCTGGCTGGCACATCACGCCGTCGGCAGATCAGCAACAGGAGCAATATGGCGATTTGAGCCGTCCGCCTGTCGAGGCCGTTGCCGCACGGGATGCGGAATTTCTCGAAGTGGTCCACCAGTTATGGGATAGCTGGTCCCCGGATGCCATCGTCATACGTTCTGACGGGCGAGTGAAAGTCAACGGAGAGGGGAACGGCCCCATCGACCATCGTGGACACTATTTTTCGGTCAAGGGGCCGCTGGACGTTCCGCGCCCGCCGCAGGGCAGGCCGGTCTTGTTTCACAGCGTGGTGACGGAGGATGACATGGATATGGCGGCGCGCTTTGCCGATGTCGTGATTGCCGAGGCGATGGACCTCGAAGCGACCGCAAAATTCGCGGACGAGATGAGCCTCCGCCTGAAAAGCCATGCAAGGGATCGCGCAGACGTGCGGATCATGCCCGTTCTAGGTTCTACCAACACCTGCACCGCGGAAGCTGTGACCGAGAGGATCACCCAGTGGCATGGTGCTGGAATCATTGACGGCTTCAGCCTTGCCGGAACATGCCTGAACGGTTTTATAGACGAGGTCATGCCGCTTTTGCGGCAGGCCGGTATGTTACCGGAAAAGACAGGCCCATCCACCTTGCGTGAGAGGCTCGGTCTGAAAAATTTATACATGGAATAGGTGCACGATCCGGTCCCGGTACCCTCCGCCTGATCCCCTGGCCGATGGGTGTACATAATCTTGCGAAATTACACTCCGACACGCAGCTCTTCCAGAGTCTGTCTGGTTCATTATGACCCAGACAGACTCTGGGTTCTTTTGTTTTCGTTTTTCTTTTCGGGAAAACGGGTTCCACTTTTCCCAGTCTTTCCGTTTACGACCGAAATACACGCCCCTTGCTTCGTATATGTGAGACACGAGGGCGATCATGCAGCGACGGCGGCTGCGCTTGAAGCATGGCCCTTTTCCGTTTCCAAATTTGCCGGTCTCGTTAAATCTTCAGCGCCAGTGAGCGCGCATTGTTGATGTGGACCGTTATCGCATCCATTGCCAATTGCGGAGTGCGCGTTTCAATGGCTTCCAGCACTTTCAGATGCTCTTCCATGACAGGAATGACGCGGCCAGCGATGCGAAAACGCTCCTGATTGATGAGACGCATCTTGATATTGTTGGTCTGATATTTACGCCAAATGATTTCGTTGTTCAGCGAACCGATGATCGTATCGTGCAGGTTCCAGTCGATATGTTCCCTGCGCAGGGACAGCAAGATTTCCGCTGACGCCTCCTGACAGAAAACAGCGACAACTTCCCGCTCAATGAAAAGACGAAATTGAAATGCCTCACGAATGAGATTGAGGTCGACATGCGCGATCTGTAAACCGCGTTGTGGCACCGTCTTGATAAGGCCCTCCACCTCCAAGCGAGGAATAAGCTCCCGTATCGCGCCGAGCGGAAGCCCTGTTATACTGACAAGTTGCCGTTGCGAAACGAACTGGCCGGGATGAAAATCGCCCGCCAGCAAGAGTTTGATGAAACTCTCATATGCCCGATGTCTTGACTGGACTGTCGCGGTCTTATCACTCACTCACGCTTCTCCTGCGGATCGCCAAACATGCACGTCGGCAAAAAATACCTGCCGCCCCATTCAAACCTTGTGCGCAGTAGCCGATTATTCCATACACACAGCATGACATGTTAACGCTAAATCAAACATAGCACAGGTCTGAGTCAGTTTGGCAAACCCATTGAAGAGACTTTTTATATCGTTTTGATCAGCGAGCCTATTTTCCGGTCTGTCTCCTGCAGCAGGATGAAGGCTTCGAATTTGACATCGTGGAACCTTGAGATCTCTCCGCCCTACGGCTCGGGGATTTCCTTGAGGTGGAAAAGTTACCCCAACTGCATTATGCCGGCGGTGAGGGTATCTGATTAAGCTGCTTCCTGCAAAAGTTTAGCAAACACCTCTGCGGGTGTCTTAAATCCAAGACACTTGCGCGGGGTCGCATTGAGCTTATGGGCGAGGGCGGTTAACTGAGCCTGGCTGACCTGCGCCAGATCCGTATTGCTGGGTAAATACCGTCGGATGCGCTTGTTGATGTTCTCAATAGTGCATTTTTGCCAGGGTGAATTTGGATCACAAAACCAGCTTCTTGCCCCCATTCCATCCTCCAAAGCCCTATAACCCATAAACTCGGAACCACGATCAAAGGTAAAACTGCGGCGTGCATGATAAGGCAGCGCTGCAAAGGCCTGAATGATTTTGTTCATGATAGGCTTTGAGTGCCGACTGCTGTTTTTAATGATGACGAAGTAACGACTTTTGCGTTCAACAAGTGTCATGACATTGGCTTCTCCGAGGTCACGATCAAAGATGATCAAATCACCCTCCCAATTGCCGAATTGCAGACGATTGCCAATAAAATCAGGACGTTGATGAATGCGAAACGCTTCTGGAATGCGGGAGCTGCGCGATCTTCTGGTGCCGCGTGGGCAGCGCTTTGTGCGCATCTCGGCCAGATGCTCATACAGCTTTAACGCATATTCTTCCTTTGAGTAAATGAAGCGATAGATCGTTTCTGCGCATAGACGTATCGCGCTCAGACCATGGCTAATCAGTCGGCCGCAGATCTGCTCTGGTGACCAGTGTGCTTCCAATTGTTCAATGACGAACTTGCGCAGCTCTGGGTAACGTCTGAGCTTGCGCAACCGCGTTCTGCGGTCTTTGCTGATGTTGTCGGCAAAAACACTATGATAGCCATTATAGTCTGGAATCTCGGCATCCCAAAAGCTGTTGCGCTTGATCTCGCGATAGATCGTCGAGCGATGACGGCCCATCAGCCGCGCAATATCGCCGAGAGGGAGTTTAAGCTGTTTCAGCTCAAATAACCGGCGACGTTCCGCCAATGTGATCTGTGAGTAGCAATTCGACATCCAATTTCCTCCATGGCTAACCACATGAATTCATTGGCATGTTGCAGTTTAAAATAGAATGTACCCCGGTTATATAATGTGTTTTGGCAAGTTAGGGATACGCTATCTCCAGCAAGATAGAGATGCGACAGGTGCTGACGTTCAGCCCCCATTCCGAGAGGCTGGTCAGAGTTGCAAGCGAGGAATGGGGGCGGGTCGATAGGTGCCCTTCGGCTTTAGCTCTGAGAGTGCCAAATGTCATTGATCTGGCCATTTCACTCCGTCGCAGCCAACCGAGCCAACGCTTTTTCCCGGCGCGCAATAACGTCAGGATCGTTCATGTAAGCGGTGCGCGATTTGCGCTCGCGCTTCTGATACCCGTTCCCGACACTGCCATCAGGCACGCCAAACAAATGGTTCGTCTGACCTGTGCGACGGGGACCGCTCTGGCTGCGTTGCAGTTCCCGGCCTGCCTGCATCTCGGCCACAATCGAAAGCATGTCATCCAGTCGCTTGTTCTCGACAACAGGCGAGCGATGAACAGAACGAAGCTTGTCGAATGTTCTGTAGGGCAGGGTGTCCGTACCATACATGATCTCCAGACGGCCATCCGGATAGTCGCAGACAATCACCTTTTGTCGAGCCAGCCGCTTTGCAAACTCCGTCGGCTCCAGGATGAACAGCACCTTGTCGTAACGCAGTGTCAGTGTTTGCGACAGTGTCCGTACTTCCTTCCGGCACATCGCACCATCGATGTTCTCATGCGCGGCCAGCGGTCGATGCATATCCTTAGGATTGCGCGGCTCCTTGCCAAAACGAGCATTGAAGTCTGCAATATATTCCGGCGTGTGAGGTCAGGCTGAAGCGCGACTTTTCGGTTTGAGTTTACGCAAAACGATGTCTGTTTGCGAAGAGTTTCTGCCGAAAGACTTCTGCAGGTGTTTTGTACCCTAAACATTTGCGCGGTGTATTGTTGAGGCGATGACAGATGAATGCGAGGTCTCGATCACTGAGGGTAAGTGGATCAAGGTCTCGGGGGAGCCAACGTCTTGTGCGGGGTCGGTTCCGGCTGGGGGCGAAATGACACCCTAAGCGGCACACAGCAACGATGAGGCGATTGCGGACTTACTCAAGCTTGGCCGCGTTTCTCTGCGAGCCAAAGTTTCAGCAGCCCAGCGACCCGCCCAAGGTCGCCGTTGACCTTGGCCAAGTCCGCAACGGCGGCCAGGTCAACGACCGACCTTATTGGGGTGTTCAACCCAAGGGCGCGCAGGTAGCCCGAACGGGACATGCCCGCTTCTTCGGCGCGCTCTGTGATGGTCGCTTTCTCGTCGTCTGTCACCCACACCTCTATCGGCTTACCGCGCCGCCGAGGCTGGGCCTTTTCTTTGGTGTTCTCTGGCATTGCCTGCGCTCCTGTTGTTGCTTTTCGCTCTTAGACGCGGCAGCGGCTGTGGGCCTCGCAGAGCAAGATACCGTTGAGCCGAAGGCGAATAAGGGGCGGTGTTGGATGGGGACGGGCTTGCCCGTACCCGTACAACACATATCTTGCCGTCTAGTTCTATGCAATTGTATGCGACAGTAGCTAAACGATCCACCCAGAACCGGCCCAAAGGCCGGAAAAGCCGACGAATCGCATAGAATCGCATATCATCGCGTACAATCGCATTAAATGGCTTGCTCAATCGCATAGAATCGCGTACAGTCGCACTCAATCGCACTGATTCGCGCAGAATCGCATTAGCGTGTATGATGGGCCGTCCGCGATTGAGTCGCGGCGGTCAATAGGAGGAAACAGGCATGGCAGACACGCCTAGCAGCAAGCCCCGCCGGGGCGCGGGACGTGTCGCGTTTCTGGCTCGCCTCGATCAGTTCAAGACGCTGATCGAGGCCGGTAACGAACAGCGCACGGTCTATGACGACTGCGGCGGCGAGGATGAACTAGGTATCAGCTACTCCCAGTTCAACCGTTACGTCGTCCGGTACATCACGGGAGCAAAAGACGATGGACACCAAAGGAAAGGCGCAGGGCAAATCACCCCGCAAAGCCCCTCCCCGGCCGCTACAGGGGCCGCAGGAGGACAAGCAGGGGGCAAGCCTGCCCCAGCAGCTAAACCCGGCTCAAAACGCCCCGGATTCGAGCACAACCCAAACAGCGGAAATAACCGCGACGACCTTATCAGTTAGCGCGGAAAACCTCGTACTTTTAGTGCGAGGATGGATAGCGCGGCGTCCGCCAGGACGCCTTGTGTTTTGCATCCTTACAATATTTCGTCTAAAGTGTAAAGCATGAAAGCCGAACGCGCCTACCAATACCGCTTCTATCCCACGCCTGAGCAAGCAGCCTTGCTGGCGCGGACGTTTGGGTGCGTGCGGTTTGTCTGGAACGCGGTGCTGCGCTATCGCACCGACGCGTTTTATCAGCGTCAGGAAAAGATCGGCTATAACGATGCCAGCGCGTTCCTAACACAGTTAAAGAAGCAGCCGGACACCGCCTTTCTAGCCGAGGTTAGTTCGGTGCCACTGCAACAATGCTTGCGCCATCAACAAAGTGCGTTCAAGCATTTCTTTGCCAAGCGGGCGCGGTACCCCAGCTTTAAATCGAAGAAGCACCGGCAGTCAGCCACCTTTGCCAGTTCGGCATTTTCGTACCGTGACGGGCAGATCACGCTCGCCAAGTGCCGTGAACCGCTAAACATCCGCTGGAGCCGCGACCTGCCTGCGGCACCGAGCACAGTGACGGTATCCAAGGATGCAGCAGGCCGTTACTTCATTAGCTGTCTGTGCAAGGTAGACACTGAGGCGCTGCCAATTACGTTCAAGATGGTCGGTATCGACCTGGGGATCAAAGACCTGTTCGTGACCAGTGACGGCCATCGGGTGAATAATCCCCGCCACACTGCCCGCTATGCCCGAAAGCTAGCGAAGGCGCAGCGGCGCCTCAGCCGTAAGCAAAAAGGCTCGAACAACCGAGCCAAGGCACGGTTAAAGGTCGCTCGCTGTCACGCCAAGATCGCTGACACGCGCCGTGACCACCTGCATAAACTCACCCGCCAGATCGTTAACGAGAACCAAGTGATTGCAGCGGAGAGTTTGCAGGTGAAGAACATGGTCAAAAACCGCCATCTCTCTAACGCCATCAGTGATGTTGGCTGGGGGGAGTTGGTTCGCCAGCTTGACTACAAGGCGGCCTGGGCGGGAAGGCAGTTTGTCCAGATTGATCGCTGGTACCCAAGCTCAAAACGCTGCCATAGCTGCGGCTTTGTGCTGGAATCACTACCGCTGAATGTTCGCACCTGGGACTGCCCAGATTGCGGTACTCAGGGCATCGACCGCGACGTGAATGCGGCCCGCAACATTCTGCAAGCAGGCACCGCGCTATTAGCCGGTGCAGATGGTTGAAAGATCATACCGAGGGGCACTCGGGAATGTACGCCTGTGGAGTTTGTGTAAGACCAGCAGTGCCAAGGCATTGAAGGCAACGAACATCGAAGCAGGAACCAGGAAGGTAACGACCTGGGAATCCCCTTCCTTTCCGCCGCAAGGCGGCAGCGCAAGCTGAGGGAGGGGAGGATGTCAAGGCGGTAGGCGTAGAACTCGGCTAGGGCGCTTAGCACGCCGCCGTACATCAAACCGATGACGGGAACCAGTACCGTGTTGGTGAACTTGATGCGGCGAACGATAGCGATAAAGACAACATTCGCAGCGAAGCAGAAGAGCAGGGCTGCAAGCATTCGTGATCCAGCGCCAGCCGTAGGCATTAGAGACAGCGATACGAGAATGCCCAGTTTGGCGGCATCAAGCCCACCCGAGGTGGCGGGCTCCACGAACTTATTGCGCACGATATGCTGCAAAATCACACCGCAAATCGCGAGGCCCACTCCGGTCAAGGACACCGTGATCAGGCGCGGCAGTCGGCTGGCCGTCAACGTCAACCAAGCATCATCTGACAGGGTGATAAGTTGGTACCCGCTTATCTGCCGCGCGCCTGTCAGTAATGACATCCCGCACAGCAATACAAACAGGAGAGGCAGATACACGCGCATCACTGTGAGGTTTCTCCCGTTTTATCCGGGGTGATGCGCCACCCTTTGGTGGTTTGGCGTTGGTCAAGAAACGTGGCGTATCGCCCCTGCTGAGCGAGCAGTTCATCGGGCGCGCCTTGCTCAATGATGCGTCCGTCATCTAGCACGATGATCTGATCAGCCATGCTCACCGTAGAGAGTTGGTGGGCGATCACCAATAGCGTACGTTGGCCTCTCAGTCGCACCAGCGCCTGGGTAATGATGGCTTGATTTTCCGCATCCAGTGCGGCAGTCGCTTCATCCACCAGCAGAATGGGCGCATTCTTAATGAGTGCTCGGGCGATGGCGATACGCTGCCGTTCGCCGCCGGAAAGGCGGGCGCCTCCCTCGCCCACTGGTGTGTCCAATCCTTGGGGCAGGCGTTCGACGATCTCGATGACACCGGCCAGACGCACGGCGTCCATCAGGTCGGCATCGCTGGCGTCGGGATGGCCAAAGCGAATATTGTCAGCAATGCTGCCGGCAAACAGGTAGCTCTCCTGGAAGATCTGGCTGACGTGATCCGCCAGCTGGGTACTAGACATATCGCGGACGTCCACGCCGCCGACGAGCACACTACCGTGATCTGCATCGAAAAATCTCGCGACCAGGCGCGCCAGAGTGGTCTTGCCTGAACCTGACTCACCGATCAATGCGGTCATGCTACCGGGCGTGATAGATAGGCTAACCCCGTTGAGCACGTCGGGCTCATGCGGCGCATAGCGAAAGCGGACGGCTCTCAATTCGATGGAGGCATCGCGCGGTGGCTGAGGGACCGTTGGCTCGGTTAGGGGGGCAGCGTCGAAAATCGCCTGGATCTCTTCGAGTTGCCCCCTTGCACTACGCAAAATGTCGCTGTGTTGAGCGATGTCCAGCAGCGGTTCGACGAACCGGCTTACCAGTACCAGCGCAATGATGACGCTTATAATGCTCGCTGCCGTCAGTGATCCTTCCAAAAGCGTATTGATCCACAGGGTTGTGACGATCAGCAGCACGGCAAAGACTGTCTGCACTGCCCAGGCATTGAGCAGCGCCGAAAGTGCCGATAGGCAAGCCAGCCTTGTTCCCGAGCGGTGCTGTTGTTCCATGGCCTGTTCTAAGAAGCGTGTGCTGTGGTTGTTCCCACTAAAGGCGCGTAAGACTGTCTGGGCACTGGCGAACTCGACCATGCGCTGACTGGTATCAGAAAAGTGTTGCTGGAAGGCCCTGTCGGCATGCTGGGCAAGCTTGGCGGTGAGTAATAAAACCCCCAAAAGTAGCGGCAGCGCGACCAGCGCCGCAATGCCCAGCGGTGCATGCAACACCAATAGCGCGGCAAGGAGAACGATAGGCGTGACAAGCCCGCTGATCACCGGTGTAAAGACGTGAGCAGGAAGCTGGGCCACCGCCATCATACCCTGCGTGGTTACATGGCTAAGGCGCGCGGTATTTGTCGCGGTAAACCAGCCAACCGGCAGATGGATCACGTGTTCGCCAAGGCGATGGCGGCCCGACTGCAAGATGGCGACGCCGACACGGACGCCTGCCTGCTCCACGTGCCATCGCACTCCCCAACAGATTAGGATGCCGAAAAGCAGCACTACTAGCCATGTGGTGGCCACACTGAGTTGGCCAATCAGGAGGTAATAGAGAAGAGGGATAAGGGCCAAGATGGTCAGACCGCTTAGCACACCATAGACAGTGACCAGACCGAGATAGCGACGCAAGAGCGCGGTGTCTTCGCCAAGCAGTTGATTGAGCATTTTCAGCACGCTGCCACCTTCGATTCCAGTGAGTTTGTTTTCTCTTCCAGTGCCCAAAGGCGAGCATAAAGGTCATTGCTGGCCAGTAGCTGGTCGTGATTGCCTTGCTCAGCAACCGTGCCGCCATCGAGTACCAGAATATGGTCGGCGTGGATGATCGACTTTAGGTGATGCGAAATAATCACAAGCGTCCGCCCCCGGGTTAAACGCGACAGAGCCTGCTGGATGGCCAGCTCATTGCTGGCGTCAACCGCTGCTGTCGGCTCGTCCAGCACCAATAGAGGCGGATCAAGTAACATGGCGCGGGCAATACTGACGCGCTGTTGCTCGCCACCTGACAGTTGAATATCCTCGCCAACCATCGATCGATAGCCGTTAGGGAGTGCGGCGATACGTTCGTGAATATTCGCCGCGCGAGCGGCATCCTCGATTTCCTGTTGGCTGGCCGAAGGGCGGCCCAACGCAATGTTGTCTCGAATGCTGGCATGGATCAGACGCACGTCCTGCAGAACAAAACCAATCCGCTGGTAGAGCGTTGACATCTCAAGATGGCGCAGATCCACCCCGCCTAACGTAATGCGCCCATGGGTGGGGTCAAAAAAGCGCAGCATCAGGCGTGCCAGGGTGGATTTGCCTGCCCCCGAAGGGCCAACAATCGCCGTAACGCTGCCAGGTGCAAGAGTAAAGTGCAGGTTCGATAGCCCGTTTTGGGCATTGTTATAGACGTAACTGACATTTTCAAAGCGAACTTCATGATCGTTGGGGAGCTGGCACTCACTGGAGGGGATTGATGGCAATACCGGCGTTTCAAGCAGTGCCATGACGCGTTGGGCGGCGCCAACGGCACTGCCTAAGTCGTGCAGCAAGGTATGCAGCAGCAGTAACGGAGCACAGATACCGGGGGCTACTAGAATGAATGGCAACAGATCGACCGGTTCTGACCAGCCGTTGGCGACGCAAAATATGCCAACCGTGAGCGCCAGTCCCAATATCGTCACCGTTGTCACCATCGCATGAACATGTGCCATAGAAGCGACCAGAGGGCGGGTAAATTGCTCAAATGCATGGGCAAAGCTATCCACTGCTGCTTGGTAGCCACGATAGGCTTGTCCGGTCGTACCGAAGGCCTTGACGACGGGAATGCCGCAGACAAATTCATTAATGGCGTTATTCATGCGCTCAAGCTGGGCAATAAACTCACCCATATTGGCTTTGCTGGCTTGCATGAGTCGGCGCAGGAAAAGAAAGAAACCGGGAAGAGGCAGTAACGTAATAACGGCGATTTTCCAATCCAGCATGATCAGGTAGACCACCGAGATCAGTAAGGCGCCAAACGCGCGTCCTACCGCCGTGTAAAAGTGCGCGGTCAGGCTGTGCAGCGTCGCAATATCGTCTTGCATCGCCTGTTTTACGTCGCCGGATGCGCGGCTGGTAAACCAGCCAAGCGGTGCTTGGGACAAGCGTCGCATAACAGCCAAGCGTAGCTGGTAGGTGAGTTTGTTATCCGCCAGGTGCGCTACCAGCTCGCCGAGAAACATGCACCCCATGCCGACAAAGAGGCTCACGATGCTGGCTGCTACCACCCAGCCGATTTCACGCATGCTGGAGGTTGATAACTCCCAGGCGGCGCCTGGATCAGACACAAGAATCTTGGCGATATGTGCCATACCGGCAAGCGGCACCATCGTTAATATCGTGCCGATGCCCGCCAGCATTGCCGCGGCAAAAAGCCGTGTGCGTATAGGGGCCAACACTTGGCTGATGGGGCTCTTACCTTGGGATCTCGATGTATCGTGCGTGCTCATGAAGCGTTATGACTCGGCCATAGGGGATTATCGAACCTGCATAGCAGTAGTTTGTAACGAGAATTAGTCGCGTTTAAATAGGCTAATAGATAATTAGTTTCATGGCAATAAACTAATTAATATAATTGCATGCCAATCAACTAATTGACCCTAAAGTGAGTGAGTGGCTAGATAAGGAACGTCAGCGATTAAGGATGCAATATGACCACGCAACAGCCAGTTAAAGCACGCGGGCGGCCGCCTACCATCACGCTTGAGCGTATTGCGAATGCGGGTATCGAAATCGGCCTACCCAACATCACCTTTGTCGGGGTGGCCAGCGCGCTAGGCATCAGCCATATGGCGCTTTATAAGCATGTGCCCAATTTAAAGGCGCTGAAATGCTTAGTGGCCGAAGAAATATTTCAACGTTGGAATATTCCACGAGCTTCCAATGATGCGCCCGGGGAATTGAAAGAGTATCTATCCACTTTTGCCGCATCGATAAGCGAGTTTGTCAAAGCTCACCCAGGATTAACGCCCTATGTGATCCGTCGCTTGGCTGCCACTCAGCCCATGATTGAAAAAATTCGTGCACATCAAAACCATATTGCTGAGGTTTATGATATCTCCCAGGAGCAAGCTCGCTGGCTTCTGGCGACTATAGCTTTTCAATGCTTTTCCGTCGCCGATACGATTTATTCGGTAGTGGGGAAAGAGCCTGTCGAGGGGGCGAGCCGCGGCCTGGAGGAGGCCGAAATGGAGGCGGAATTAGAGGAAGGTATGCGAGCGCTTATTACTGGTGCGCTAGTAATACTGAACGAGCGCTCACGTGGATAGGGCCTTTATAAAAGCGTGCGTCTTCGTCGTTGCAAGTGGCGCCCTGGTCTGGCGTTTAGCCTTTCAAAACAATGAAGGCGGCTCCATCGGCGCCTGCCGCGCCCGGCGGCGCTTCAGCATTTGGGTAATCAGCCCGTAGCGCGGCCCGCCCAAAAAGGCCAGTATCAGAAATACGCCGGTCATTACCGCCATCATGCCACCGATGGAGACGTTGAAATGCACCGCGAGGAAATAGCCGGAAATGCTCGAGGCGATCGAGATCAGCGCGCCGAAAATGAACATCATCCACAGGCGGTCAGTCAGCAAATAGGCGGCGGAGGCGGGAACAATGGCAAAGGCGATGAACAGCACCGCCCCCACGGCGTCGAAGGCCGCCACGGCGGTGGAGCTGGTCAGCATCAAAAGTACATAGAACAGGATCGTCGGCATGAAGCCAAAGGTTTTGGCCAGCGCGGGATCGAAGGTGGCGAGCTTCAGCTCTTTATAGAAGAGCCCGATAAACGCGTAGTTGAGCAGCGTCATTACGCTCATCGAGACCAGCGCCTGGGGAATCGGCAGGCCGAAAAGCTCGACGGTATCCAGCCAGACAAACCCGATTTCACCCAACAGCACGGTGTGGGTGTCGATATGCACGTCGTGGGCGTAGATATTGAGTAGTAACACGCCAATGGAGAAGAGTGCTGGGAACACCAGTCCGATGGCGGCGTCCTGCTTCACCCGCTTGGTATTGGCCAGCGCCTCGGTGAGAAATACTGTCAAAAGCCCGGTCAGCGCGGCGCCGATGAGCTGCACCGGCCCGCTCTGCTGCTTGGTCAGTATCCAGACGATCACGATGCCGAACACGATCGAATGGCTGATGGCATCCGACAGCATGCTGTTGCCGCGCAGCACCAAAAACGTGCCCACCGCTGATGAGGCGATACCCACCATGGCGCCGACCAGAATGATGGGAAGCGCGGTACTGTTGAGAAGCTCTGCGATCATGGCGCGACCTCCTCGAACGTGGCGACCACCTGGCGCGCTTTTGCCTGCCCTGTTGTCGTCAGCCCCCAGTCCGCTTCACCTTGTGAGCGGGTCAGGTAGCCTTGGCGTTTTAACAGGGCAAGGGTGAGCCGTGCGCTCAGCGATAAACGCCGTGATGCAGGCCGGGCCGGGTGTTTATATAGCGTGTAGAGAAGCTGGCGTTTTTGAAGCTCGGCTTTCTGGAGGTAGTGTTTCATGATGCCCCATAAAAGCCCGCGCCCTGGCGCCAGCGCCAGCGACAGCAGCACGATGGCCGTGGCGGTTAGTACGATCAGCGGGCCGGTAGCAAGCCCGCGCGACAGCGTGCTGATCGTCGCGCCGGAGACTCCGCTGACGATACCCACGCCCGCCGCGATGGCAAGCATGGTGCCCAGGTGGCGGCTCCACTGGCGCGCGGCCGCCGCCGGGGCAACGATCATCGCCGCCATCAAAATGACGCCGACCATCTGCAAGCCGACCACCACCGCCAGTGCGACCATGGCGGTCAGTGTCGCCTCGATGGCCGTGGCGGGCATGCCAAGCGTTCGGGCGTACTCGGCGTCGAACGTGACCAGCTTGGCCTGCTTCCAGAAGGCGGCGAGCAGCGAAAGCGTTACCAGCGTCACGCCACCCATCACCCACAGATCCGAGCGCAGCGTGGCGGCGGCCTGGCCGAATAAAAAGGCCTCAAGCCCGCCCTGGGCGGCGTTGCTGGTGCCTTGAATGTAGGTGAGCAGCACGATACCAACGGCAAAGAAGAGGCTCAGGCAAACGCCTAGCCCCGCATCGGTTTTCAGGCGGCTTTTGCGGGTGAGCAGCAGCATGATCAGCGCGGCAAGAGAGCCGGTAGCAAGCGAGCCGATCATGATGCCGCCAATATCGCGGCTGCCGGTAATGATGAAGCTCAGGCATATTCCCGGAAGAGCCGCGTGGGAGATGGCGTCGCCCAGCAGGCTTTGACGGCGCAGCACCGCAAAGCAGCCCAAGGGGCCGCTGATCAGGCCCAGAAGCGAGGCGCCGATCACCACGTTTTGAAAGGTATAATCCGATAGAAGTTCGAGCCACTGCATGGGTCAGGTCACTTTTGAGGCGGGAAACGTTAATGACTCGTGGTCACCCAGCAGCGCGATCTGGCCGCCGTAGGCCTGGCGGAGGTTGTCGATCTTGAAAACGTCTTTGGCGTCGCCACTGGCAATCACGCGCACGTTCAGTAGCAATAGCCAGTCGAAGTAGGTACCGACAGTTTGCAGATCGTGGTGGACGACGATAAGCGTCTTTCCCGCATCACGCAGGCGGCGCAGTATATCGATGATCGCCCGTTCGGTGGTGGCATCGACCCCGGCCATGGGTTCGTCCAGAAAGTAAACGTCGGCCTGTTGCACCAGTGCGCGGGCCAGAAACACGCGTTGTTGCTGGCCGCCGGAAAGCTGGCTGATCTGGCGGTGGGCAAGCTCGCTCATGCTGACCATGTCGAGCGCGTCCATCGCCTCTTTACGTTCTCGGCGCCCGGGGCGCTTGAACCAGCCAAGGCGCCCGTAAAGGCCCATGGTCACCACATCGAGCGCGGTGGTGGGAAAGTCCCAATCCACGCTCGAGCGCTGGGGCACGTAGCCCACTCGCTTGCGCTGGGCGGCATAAGGCTTGCCGTGCACCAGCACCTCGCCGGAAAGCGATGGCACCAGCCCTAAAAGGCTTTTGATCAGCGTGCTTTTGCCTGCGCCGTTGGGGCCGACAATTCCCGCCATCACGCCCGCCGGGATATCGAGATTGATATCCCAAAGCACGGGCTGGTTGTGATAGCTCACGGTCAAATTGTTGATGCTGAGAGCGGGCTCGGCACTTGCAGATGTTACCATCGAGAGTATGCCCTTTTATCCCTGTTGGTCGAGCTGCCACTCGCTTGCCCAGTCGTTGAGCTCATCGGGCAGTGGGGAAAGTGTGCCGCCGAGTGCGTTAACGATATGCTGGGTATTACGGTAGATCATACCCATATAGGTGCCGTCGACGGTACCGTCATCGCCCATGGCGTCGGAATAAAGCTCGCCGCCAACCACAACGTCATGGCCACGCTGCTTGGCCGCGTCGATCACCGCCTGGACGGTGCGCGGATTGATGGTGCTTTCAACGAACACCGCCGGTACGTCGCGCTCTACCACACTCGTCGCCATGTTGCGGATATCGGCAATGCCGGTTTCGGTTTCGGTGCTGATGCCTTGAATACCTTCAACGTCGATATCGTAGGCGCGCCCATAGTAGCTAAACGCATCGTGGGCGGTCACCAGCACGCGCTGACTCTCGGGAATGGTCGCGATACTCTCCTTGACCCACTTGTGGAGCGCCAACAGTTCGGTCTGGTATCGTTCGGTGTTGGCCTCAATAGTATCCGCGCAGTCGGGGCGCGCTTCAATAAAGGTATCGCTTAGCGTCGGCAGCGTTTGCGCCCAAAGCGAAACATCCATCCACAGGTGCGGATCGATGCCGTAGATATCCTGCGCGGTAATCAGCGATGAAGGGTCGATCGAAGAGGGCGCGACAGCAAGCGTCGGGGTGCGCGAAGAGAAATTTTCCAGCACCGAACCCAGCTGGCCTTCCAGGGCGTAGCCCGAGTAAAGAATCTGTTCGGCGCCGCGCAACAGCGAAACATCGCTGGCGCTGGCCTGGAAAAGATGCGGGTCGATCCCGGGGCCCATCATGGCCTGGACGCTAACGCATTCGCCGCCTACCTCCTGTGCCACATCGGCAATCATGCCAATGGTTGCCACCACGTTGAGGGGCGTTTCATCAGCCGCTGCCAAGGTACTGAAAGGCAGCATTCCCAATAGAATCACAGCATGTTTTGTTGCCATTATTAAGCTCCAGACTCGACATGAGGTAGATAGTAGACGAAGCAGTGTTACTCCGTGTAATCATTTTGCGCTGTGGAAACAAGTATAGCCTCGGCTAAGTTTGTGGCGCAAATAATTTAATGTCAAGCGGATAAACGTGCTGAGGTAGACTGAAATAGGCATGAGTTTATGAGGCAATAAGCGCAAATGCGCTATTAATGTATCGCTTTAGTTGGCCAAGGCATCAACGGGTCTTGCGCTGGCATCGTTCGATACTTGAAGGCATACCGATAGTGGCTATTCTGTGGCGCGTGTGAGTAGCGGGAAAGATAGAGCGAGAGGCGTAAATTGAGATTTAGATAAACCTGAGCTTCTGGCCCCAAGGGGGCCAGAAAGAGGGAGTGATAGAAACTGAGGTGTTACCTTGGCTGGTTAACCAGCCTCCGCTCCTGGAGCGGGCGCACAATCAGCCAATCAAGCAGCAGCATGACGATCAACGACGCGCCTACCAGCGGGAAAATCAATCCGCCTATCGCCAGAATGGCAATCAGACCCCGGAAAACGCGTTTGTCTGCCGGTAGTGGCGGTACGCCCATTGCGCGTGAGGGGCGGCGCTTCCACCACATTACTGCGGCCGATACCGCCAGCAGGATAATCGCCACGCACACGGTCAAAAAGAGCAGTTGGTTGGCCAGACCAAACTGCTGGCCCATATGCACGTTGATACCAAATTCCAACCAGCGACCCAGGGGCCCGTAATCGGAGTAGCTCATGTCGATCAAGCGCTCGCCGCTGTACTGATCAAGATGCACCACGCGCTGTTGGCTAAGGTCATTAGGATAGACTGATCCGGTGTACACGCCGGTCTCTGTGGTGGGCAGGCTGACCGCATAGCCATGATGCAATCCCAGCTCATCGAAGATGGCGACAGCGCCGTCAAGGCCAATGCTCGTTGCCTGGCCTGGTCCCTGTGTGGATTCTGGAATTTGTGCCTGTTCGAGTGACCAGTTTGTCGGGCTTTGCGCGTTTAAACGCTCTTCCGACATGGGCACTTCAACGCGCACACCAGAGGGGTAGCCGAAATTGTTACCGTTAGCCCACTGATTAACCTGCGCGCCCCACACGCCCGACCAAGGCATTCCGGTGATCGCCAGAAAGACGATAAACCCACCGACAAAAATACCCAGCACGGCATGCAGATCACGCCAGAACACGCGGCTTTTTGGCTTGCCGCGCACGCTAATCACGCCGCCTTTGCCTTTACGCCGTGGCCACCAGAGGTAAATGCCGGTGAGCACTAGCAGGGTTGCCCAGCCGCCGGCTATTTCAATCAGTTTGCGCGCTGTAGGTCCAAAGTATTTCAAACTGTGCAGATAGCGAACGGTCCACATCACCGTGCCGCGGTCATCCAGCGCCCCCAGCACATTGGCAGTATACGGATTGACGTAAACGGCTAACCGCTCGCCCGAGGCAGTATTCACTGTGATCTCCGCCGAGCTTTTCGGCGTGGCGGGGTCGGTGAATTTTACGGCAGTGCCAGGGTGAGCCGTAAGGGCTGCGCTTACCAGCGTAGAGGGAGGGAGCGTCGCCTCTTGAACGGCTACGCGCTTCACATCAGCGTGTATGAGTGCATCCAGTTCGTCCTTGAAAAGATAAAGGCCCCCAGTAATTGCCAGGGTGATCATGAACGGCAGAACCAGTAAGCCTGCGTAAAAGTGCCAGCGCCAAACGGCGCGATAAAGGTCGAAGGTCTTGCGTTGACCTTCTTGTGGGGGTGACGTGGTCGACATGAAGTCTCTCCAGACCACCAAGCATCTAGCCTGGTGGTTTAAGCGGTAAGGGTAAACAGGTGCTCTACTGAGCACCTGAGTGAATCAGAAACTGAAGTCGGCCCGTGCCCACACCATGCGGCCAGGCTCATTAATGCCGCGATCCAAATCAGCGGGATAGCCAAAGGCCGCATTACCCGCTAGATTCAAGTGTTCGGTGTAGGTGGTATCGAAAACGTTATCCACCCCCACACTTAGCGTTAGGTGGTTGCTTGCTTGATAGGCGCCGTTAAGCGAGAACACCCCGAAGCCTGACGACGATTCCAGATCCTGGCCGACGACATTGCCTTTTTCGAGCGCAATACGGTTTTGTGCCGCAACACCACGCCATAGGCCACCCACAGAGTAGTCATCGTGTGCATAGGACAGGCCGACCTTGGCTTCCAGCGGTGGGATCTGTGGTAATGCCTCATCGTCGTTGGCATTTCGCCCCCAGGCATAGGCCAGCGAGGCATTGCTTACCCAGTTGTCGGTTAGTTGATAGCTAGCGCCCACTTCGGCACCCGCAATCTGAGCATCAATGTTATCGATTTGAGTACCGCTCATGCCCGCGGTGTTGTAATCAAACAAGATGAAATCGTGAACGTATCCTGCATACCCGGACACCCATGCGCTTAAGCGCTGGTCGTTGTACTGCGCGCCGATATCCAGCTGGGTAGTTTTTTCGGGTTGAACACCGCCAAAGGCATTCAAACTACCGGCCGGACCTGCCTGACTAGAGCTCAATTCCCAGTAATCGGGAAAGCGTTCCACATGCCCGACCCCGGCATACCAGGTGACCGGTGCTGAGGCTAAATCCTGCTCATAGCGGATAAAAGCGCTGGGCAGAGTGTCGCGGCGGGTGAGGCCTGCGGTAGCTGTGTCCAGGCTTTCGTCACTGACGCGATAGCGGTCTACGCGGGCGCCGCCAATAAGACGGTCACGTTCATCGATAAAACGGGTGACTTCGCTGAAGGCGCCAAACTGGGTCTGCTCGTAGTCGGGCTGCCAGTGTTCGCCATCCAGATTGCGATGTACCTGATGCTCGACATCGACACCGGCCGTCCACGTGGTGTTTTCCCACTCCCACGTTGATGCGACGCGCGCGCTGCGGGTGCGACGGTCTAGCCGCATGGCCATGCCGTCACTCATGTCCATACCGCCATCCATATCCATGCCGCTGCCCATGTCCATGCCACCACCCATGTCCATGCCGCCGCCCATGTCCATGCCACCACCCATGTCCATGCCGCCGCCCATGTCCATGCCGCTGCCCATGTCCATGCCACCACCCATGTCCATGCTGCCCGGTGAGCGCAGCGTGAAGTTATCCATAATATGGTCGGCATAGGCATAGTTGGCCTGCATTTCCAGACGTTTCCAGTGTTCACCTAAATTCTCGCGCTGAAAACGGATGCCCACGGTTTCGCGCAGAAATTTGCTGCCATCCATACCTCGCCCGGCATAGCGCGCTTCGCCGTCTCCTCGGCCTGCGGTGACTTCAAGCCAGGTATCGTTGTCGGGTGTCCATCCAAGCGCTATGTCACCGTTCCACTTATCCCATAACGAGGGCACGGCGTTGCCATCGCCATCCTGATAGTCATTAGCTTCGGATTGATTGCCGGTAATGCGCAGGTAGCCGTCTTTATTGCCTAAAGCGGCATCAATGCGGCGATCAAAGCGCCCATAGGTACCCAGCATGACGCTGCCATCCACTCGCACACCGGCTTCATCGAACTCCTCCGGGCCGCGGTCAAAGCGCACCGTTGCCGCTGAAGCGCCGGGGCCCCACAGAACGGACTGCGGCCCTTTGGTGACGGTGAGGCTGTCGTAATTTTCAGGTGAGATATAAGACGTAGGCGCATCCATTCTTGCCGGGCAGGCGCCTAGCATTTGGCTGCCATTGGTCAGCACGCGAAGACGTGAGCCAAACATGCCACGGAACACCGGGTCACCGTTGGTGCCGCCATTGCGAATGGCAGAGAACCCAGGGATGGTCTGAAGATAGTCGGCGCCGTCGCTGGCAGGGGCCGGTTGCCGCGGTATACGCGGGTCGGTTTCCACCGTGAGCGGTGAGCTTAGCGGTACAGCGGTCACGACCATCGTGTTTAACGCATGATGATGCTCGTGGTGAGCGGCAGTCGCCTGTGCCCATACGCCTTGAGCAACAACGCTCGATGCGGCAGCGACGCTTAATGTCAGTACGTGTCGTTGAAAACGTTTTTTTAAGCGGGCAGGCGTAACGACGCCATGCCCAATAGTTAGATGCGGCATGATGATCCCTTTTTTGGGTGTAGACAGACGCCAGCCAGAAGCAAACTTCAGGCTAAAAAGGCTGACGATGTGGCGTTACACGATCCGAAAAAAGGGCGGAGCGCGCGTTAGCGCGTGGGGGTAGTTATCACAGGACTTTATAGCCTGCGTCGGTTGCGTCAGCAGCTTATTATGCGTAATAAACGCTTGTAAGCTGATCGGAGGGAGAGAGGTATGCGCCGTTGGGAACTGTTGCCAGATGGCACAGTAACCACATTGGTGGAACCAGTTGAATATCGGTTCTACTTCTTCAGCATGGCCCGCATGATGATGGTGGCTTGCTTGAGGGGCAGTATGTTGATGATGACCGCCGCCTTGATGGCTAGAGTGATGACTAGCTTCGTGATGCGCGTGATGTTGCCCATCGGACTGATACTGTGAAATCAGCGGCCCAACTAACAGCAGCTGCATCGCCACAAACGCCATACAAAGCGCAATGCGATACCAGAGCTTGTTTGCTGAGCATTGTAACTGCACGAAGCCATCTACCTTGGTGGGCAACAGACAAGCTGTTGACGGAGGATGGCCCAATAGTATCGGAAAGTTCCCAAATAAGAAGTGTTGGGCGTGTGGTCTTTTGCCACACAAGGGGCGGTTAACTACTTGTTATTTTTGGTGCGGCCGACCCTTTTAATGATCTTTTTTGGTGCAAAAAGCCGTTAGTGCTGATGGGTTATGACGGCTAAAACTTTGCAGCGATAGTAAAAGTCCACTTTTCCCCATTTTGGCGCATTCCTTGCATTTGAAAGGCTATGACCTATTCAAAAGGATGCGACTGTCTTCCATGACCTTGCGCGAACTCGCCCCACCGCTTGCGGGCTCCGGCCACCGCTTTGACCAGGAACGCCACTGGGCGGCCTCACTGGCGCTGCGTTTTGCCAAGCGCGATGGCGCCACGCGGTTAATCCAGGCACGCCACCAAGGGCCACTTCGGGTCCAGCGGCCGTTTTATCCTGAAGGCAGCCAGGAGGCGTGCCATATCTACGTACTGCACCCACCCGGCGGATTGGTCAGCGGCGACGCGCTCACCATCAAGGCTCACGTCGAGCAGGGCGCACATGCCCTGTTGACCACCCCGGCGGCGAATAAGCTTTATAAGGCCGATAGCCAAGGCGTGGCCTGGAGCCAGCGCACTGAACTTGAGGTCGCCGATGGCGCAACGCTTGAGTGGCTACCTCAGGAAACCATTGCCTTTGATGGCTCTAAAGGCGAACAGCGTACCCATATTGATCTTCACGGCAGTGCTCGCTGTTTAGGCTGGGAAGTCATGGCCTTGGGCCGCCCGGCGAGCGAGTTGCCATACTTATCAGGACGCATTGAGCAGTATTTTCGTTTGACGCTGGATGGCAAGCCGCTGTGGCTAGAACGCCAGCCGTTAGACCCGTTACACCCGCGCTTTATGGGGCGCTGGGGGCAGGGCGGCGCTACGGTGCAGGCCACGCTTTGGGCGGTGGGAATGAGTGATGCGCCAGCGGCGATTGAGGAGCTGCGTAATGCCCTGCCGGATAACCCACGCTGGGCGGTAACGGTGCGCCAGGACGTTTTATTGCTGCGCTATCTGGGTGACTCACGAAATGAAGCCTGGGCGCTGTGCGAACAGGCCTGGCAATTGCTGCGCCCGCGCTGGATTGAGCGCGAGGCCCATATTCCACGTATTTGGTTAACTTAATCGATTCTGATGGAGGCGCCCTATGGAATTAACCCCAAGAGATAAAGACAAGCTGCTGCTGTTTTCCGCCGCCCAGCTTGCCGAGCGGCGCAAAGCGCGAGGGTTGAAGCT